>NZ_JBKFBA010000011.1:52598-70878 GCF_053345925.1 Rhodococcus sp. C26F | reverse complement strand
CGACGTCGGCTCTTGGCGGGACTACGGCCCGACCGACCTGCCCAAGCCGCTCGCCGCTGCGCTCGAGGCGTTCGCCGAACGCGGCTACGACGGCACGTCCATCCGCGAGGTCGCGTCGCGGTCCGGTCTGTCGGTGCCGGGGCTGTACCACCACTACCCGTCGAAGCAGGCGCTGCTGGTCTCGCTCACGACCACCGTGCTGCACGACCTGCTCGCCCGCAGCCGGCAGGCGATCGATGAAGCCGGACCCACCCCTTCCGAGAAGTTCGACGCCGTCGTCGAGTCGCTGCTGCGCTTCCACATGTTCCGCCGCGACCAGGCGTTCGTGGCGTCGACCGAGATGCGCAGCATGGAACCCGAGGCCCGCCGCGCGTTCGTCGCCCTGCGCGACGAGCAGCAGTGCATGATCGACGAGATCGTCGAGGCCGGTGTCGCAGACGGCACCTTCTCCACGCCCTTCCCGAAGGACGCCAGTCGCGCCGTGACGACGATGTGCGTCGCGGTGGCGAGCTGGTACCGGCCGGACGGCTCGCTGTCGCCCGACGAGATCGTGCACCGCTACCTGCAGGTCGCGCGGAACGCGGTCGGAGCGAAGTAGCCGAGCACCCCTTCCGGGCTTGACCCGATGGCGGGGATATGCCACCGTGAACTCGACCGAGCGATCGATCGGTCGGTACGGAAGGAGCTCAGCATGGCGGTCGACCTGTCCTACTCGGACCACGTCCGGGACCTCATCGCGCGGACCGAGCAGTTCATCCGCGACGAGGTGCTTCCCGTCGAGGACGCCCACGGTGGCGACATCACCGCAGCCGGTGGCGACGCGATCCGGGCGGATCTGCAGAAGGCCGCCAAGGCTGCCGGTGTCTTCGCTCCGCACGCGCCCGTCGAATACGGCGGCCACGGCCTGAACATGTCCGACCGCGCCCCGGTCTTCGAGGCCGCGGGCTACTCGCTCTTCGGCCCCACCGCGCTCAACATCGCCGCCCCCGACGAGGGCAACGTGCACATGCTCGCGCACATCGCCAGCGACGAGCAGAAGCAGCAGTTCCTCGCGCCCCTCGCCGCCGGCGACGTGCGCTCGGCCTTCGCGATGACCGAGCCCGCCCCCGGTGCCGGTGCCGATCCCAACGCTCTGAACACGCGCGCCGAGAAGGTCTCCGGTGGCTGGAAGATCAACGGCCGCAAGCACTTCATCACCGGTGCCGACGGTGCCGGATTCTTCATCATCATGGCCCGTACCTCGGGTGAACCCGGCCAGCGCGGCGGCGCCACGATGTTCCTCGCCCCCGCCGACACCGCGGGCCTGAAGGTCGGCCGCCACATCAACACCCTCGACCGCTCCATGATCGGCGGTCACTGCGAGGTCGACTTCGAGGACCTGTTCGTCCCCGACTCCGCCGTGCTCGGCGAGGTCGATCAGGGCTTCGCCTACGCGCAGGTGCGCCTCGGCCCTGCCCGCATGACGCACGTGATGCGCTGGCTCGGCGCCGCCCGCCGCGGTCACGACACCGCCGTCCGCTACGTCGCGGAGCGTGAAGGCTTCGGCTCCCGCCTCGGCGATCTCGGCATGATCCAGAAGATGATCGCCGACAACGAGATCGACATCGCCGCGACCCGCGCGCTGCTCGTGCAGGCGTGCTGGGAACTCGACCAGGGTTCGCACGCGTCGAACGCCACGTCGATCGCCAAGACCTTCGCCGCCGAGGCGATCTTCCGCATCGTCGACCGCTCCGCTCAGATGTGCGGCGGTCTCGGTGTCTCCGAAGACCTTCCGATCGCACGCCTCACCCGCGAGGTCCGGCCGTTCCGCGTGTACGACGGCCCGTCCGAGGTGCACCGCTGGGCCATCGCCAAGCGTGCCGTCGGCGCCGTCCGCAAGGCAGCCCGCGAGACCGCGAAATGACCGCCGTGCACGAGGGACTCGACCTCGCCGTTCTCGAGCGTTTTCTCGCCGATTCCGGTGTGACCGTTCACGGTGAACTCCGGGCGGAGCTCATCTCGGGCGGCAAGTCCAATCTCACCTACGGGTTGCGCGACGAGAAGTCCCACTGGGTGCTGCGTCGACCCCCGACCACGGGTCTGACCCCGTCGGCGCACGACGTCGCCCGCGAGTTCCGCATCACCTCGGCGTTGAAGGGCACCGGTGTGCCGGTCGCGCCCACCGTCGTCCAGTGCGAGGACGATTCGGTGATGGGTGCGCCGTTCACCGTCGTCGAGTTCGTCGACGGACGTGTGGTGCGCAGCAAGACCGACCTCGACGCGCTCGGCGACGACGAGATCGACCGCTGCGTCGGTGAACTCGTGCGCATCATCGCCGAACTGCACAACGTCGACTTCGAGGCCGTCGGCCTCGGGGGACTGGGCCGGCCGGACGGCTACGTGACCCGGCAGGTGAAGCTGTGGGCGAGCCAGTGGGGCCGGGTGAAGACCCGCGAATTGCCGGATCTCGAACGGCTGCACGCCGCGCTCGCCGAATCGATCCCGGAGTCGCCCGCGCCGTCGATCGTCCACGGCGACTACCGCATCGACAACACCATCCTGGACCCGAACGACCCGGCACGCGTCGTCGCCGTGGTGGACTGGGAACTGTCCACCCTCGGCGACCCGCTCACCGATCTCGCCATGATGTGCGTGTACCGGCATCCGGCGCTCGACGACATCCTGGGCTTCCCGGCGGCATGGTCGAGCGACCGCCTGCCTGCGGCGGACGATCTGGTGCAGCGCTACGCCACGGCGTCGGGTCGCGACATCGCCAACTGGAACTTCTACATGGGCCTGGCCTACCTCAAACTCGCCGTCATCGCCGAGGGCATCAACCATCGGTGGCGTGCCGGAGCGACCGTCGGCGACGGTTTCGACCGTGCCGGTGAAGCCGTGCCGGACCTGGTGGCAGCAGGACTCGCAGCACTGAAGGGAGCCCACGCGTGACCAGCGCGCTCGTGACCGGAGCATCGAGGGGAATCGGCCTCGGTATCGCAACCCGTCTCGCCGAACGCGGCTACGCACTGACGATCAGCGCCCGCGGCGCGGAACGTCTCGAGAGCGTTGCCGAGCGACTGCGGGAGGCGGGCGCCAAGGAGGTACGCGCCGTTGCAGCCGATCTCGCCGATCCGGAAGCCACCGCCCGCGTCGTGGAGACGCACCGCGAGGCGTTCGGTTCCATGAAGGCGCTGATCCTCAATGCCGGTGTCGGCACGGCAGGTCCGATCGCCGAGTTCCCGGCCCGGCGGTTCGACAAGACGGTCGCCGTGAACCTCAACGCCCCGTTCGCGCTCATCCAGGCGTCGCTGCCGTTGCTGCGCACCGAGGCGGAGAACGATCCGGCCCGCGGATCGAAGATCGTTGCGCTCTCGTCGATCACGGGTGTCTACGCCGAGGCCGGACTCGCCGCCTACGGTGCGACGAAGGCCGCGTTGATCTCGCTGGTGGAGACCCTCAACGCCGAGGAGTCCGGCAACGGCATCTCGGCATCGGCGCTCGCCCCCGCCTACGTCGACACCGACATGTCCGACTGGATCAAGGACAAGATCCCGGCCGAGTCCATGATCGAGGTGAACGACGTCGTCGAGATCGTCGACGCGCTGCTCAAGCTGTCGTCGCGGGCCGTGGTGCCCAAGCTCGTGCTCAGCCGCGCGGGCGCAGGTCTCTACATGGCCTGACGTTCGGGTCGGTCGACCGCAATCGCAGGTCGACCGGCTGCCCGTCGGACGGGAACGGCAACGACGTGAAGTCGAGCGGGGCGACGTAGCCGGGGTCGACGTGCCAGTCGAAGCGCAGCAGCAGTTGGTGGACGATCGCTTTGACCTCGACCCCGGCGAAGTGCATGCCGAGGCACTTGTGGACGCCCCCACCGAACGGCTCCCACGCGTAGCGGTGCACCTTGTCCTCGCGTCGATGCTCCGCGAAGCGTTCGGGGTCGAAACGTTCGGGCTCCGGCCAGTACTCCGGCATGTGGTGCGTGAAGTGCGGTGCCACGGAGACATATGTGCCGGCCGGCACGAAGTGTTCTCGGACCTCGGTGTCGCGCACGGCCCGTCGCGCCAGGACCGGGACTGGGGAGACCAGCCGGAGGCATTCCTTCATCACCAGATCGAGGCTGCCGAGCGCGTCGAGATCGGCGTGACTCGGTGCGGCGGTGCCCAGCGCGAGCGACTCGGCCCGGCACCGGTCCTGCCACTGCGGGTGTTGCCCGAGATACTGCATCATCGTGGAGATCGTGATGGTCGACGTGTCGTGCGCGGCCATCAGCAGGAAGATCATGTGATCGACGATCTCGTCGTCGCTGAACCGTTGTCCCGCTTCGGATTCGATGTGGCACAACACGGAGAAGAGATCGTCCGTCTCGCGCGAGCGTCGTGCCGGTAGATAGTGCCGGAAGAAGTCCTCGAGCACTCGGCGTCCGTCGAGTCCGCGCTTCCATCTGGTGCCGGGGACGGGATACCGGACGATCGAGGTCGCCGCCTGCACGCAGTCGATGAAGGCCTTCTTCACCACCTCGATCTCGGCCGGTGTGGAGTCCTCGGCGCCGCCCATGAAGATGTCGGTGGCGAGATCGAGGGTGAGTGTCTTCAGTGCCGTATAGGCACGGAATCCGTCGGTGGGAACCCACTTGTCGAGTTTCTCGGCGATCGACGGATTCATGGCGTCGACGGTCTTCTCGAGGCGTGACCGGGTGAACGCCTGCTGCATGATGCGGCGGTGCCGGAGATGTTCCTCCGAGTCGAGGAGCATGAGGCCACCGTGGAAGAACGGCCCGATCAGTGCCGACCAGCCGTCGCCGTTGACGAACGCCCGGTCCTTGTTCTGCAGCACCTCTTGGCATGCGTCGGGTCCGAGAACCGAGATCCAGCGTCGGCCGGCCGCCGAGAAGCAGGAGACCTCGCCGTAACGGTCCCAGTGCTTCTGCATCATCGCGAGGGGATCGCGGATGTATTCGAGGACGTGCCCGATGCCGGGTATTCCCGATCGCCCCGGGACCGGGCGCAGATGGGAGTGGGCGGGGGGAACCGCCAGGATCCGGGTCACGATGAACCTCCAGTTCTGCGGACATCTGACAGGAACCCCTGTCAGATTGGGGTGTAGTCTGCGTCACATCGATCGGGTCTGTCAATATCGGTCCCATGACTTCCCCCGCGTCCCGCCGCTACGCCGGTCTGAGCGGCGAACAGCGTGTCGCGCTGCGGCGCGAAGCCCTGCTCGAAGCAGGACTGGAACTGTTCGCGGCCTCGGGGAAGAGCGGCGCCACCATGACCGCCATCTGCGCACACGCCAAGCTGACGGAGCGGTACTTCTACGAGAGTTTCACCAGCAGGGACGATCTGCTGCAGCAGGTCCTCGACAAGATCGCCGACGAGGTGCGCGAAGCCGTACTCGATACTCTCCGGACCGGCACGGGCACACTCGAAGACCTCGTGCGGAACGCCATCGCGTCGTTCGTCGCGATCCTCACCGACGACCCGCGCAAGGGCCGGGTCTCGCTCATCGAGTCCGCCGGCTTCGAACCCCTGCGCACCCACAGGCGAGCGTCGCTACGGAGTTTCGCCCAGATGGTCGCCGACGAGGCGACCCGCATGTACGGCGACCGGGCGTGGCCGCCCGAACGCGGCGAGATCAACGGACTGCTGTTCGTCGGGGGTCTGGCCGAACTGGTCACGGCGTGGTTGAACGACGAGATCGCCATCTCGCCCGACGAGATCGTCGACGTGGCGACGCACCAGTTCCTCTCGACGGCCCACCGGTAGGGCCGTCCCCTCAGTCATCGCCGACCGCGGTGCGGTCAGTCATCCCCGACCGCGGTGCGGTCAATCGTCCCGACCGCGGTGCGGTCAATCGTCCCGACCGCGGTGCGGTCAATCGTCCCGACCGCGGTGCGGTCAATCATCACCGTGGATCTCCTTCTCCTCCCCGCGTCGGCGCAGGAAGTTGAAGCCGGGCACACCGACGATGGCCTGGCGGACGTCCTTCGCGACGAGGAGCAGTTCGTGGATCTCGGGGGAGACCGTGTCGAGGGTCGCCATGATGGGCAGGACCGCGTCGACCCGCTCGGTGATCTCGGGGAGACGGTCGATGAGCTTGATCGCGGCGTGCAGTTCTTCGGGCGAGAATTCCTCGACGAACTGGGTGGCCAGGGGAGCGGCCCGCTCGGCGAGGGGTTTGTAGGTCTCGAGCAGTTCCCCGGCGGCGTCGGAGCTGCGGCCCGCGGATTCGACGACGATCCGCGCGTCGGCCGCGACCACCGTCGCATCGCGCACGACCCCGCCCGTCGAGTCGATGATCTCCGTGGCGCGCGTGACCGCGTCGGCGGCTTCCTCCACCACGCCGATGGTCGAGGCGATCACCTGCGTGGCCTGTGCGACGGCCACCGACGCTCCCTCGACGATGTCGGTGGCGTCGGTGACCACGCTGTCGATGCGGCGGATCAGCGATTCGACCGAGTCGATGAGCGATTCGGCCTCGCCGAGCAGGCCTTCCACCCGCGCCGGGATCGACAGTGCGAACTCGGCGGTCTCGCGGGTGCGTCCGAGCACGGTCCGGGTGACGTCGACGATGGAACCGGCGACCGAGAGTCCGAGCGCGGGCACAGGCAGCGAGATCATGTCGTCATAGTGCAGTACGTCCGATCGTCGTGATCACGGACCTCACATTTTCGGCGTCCCGTTCGTCTACCCGGTACAGAGCACACACCGGATGGAAGGATCGAGGCCGTGACCGCATTGCGCACCCACACCGTCATCGACACACCGATCGGCGAGCTGACGTTGGTGAACACCGACGGCGTCCTGAGCGGCGTGTACATGGCCGAGCATCACCCCGCGCCCGACCGCACCGGTTTCGGCGAGCAGATCACCGAGGGGTTCGACGAGGCGATCACCCAGTTCGACGAGTACTTCGCGGGTCGTCGTACCCGGTTCACCGTCCCCATCGCTCCCGTCGGAACCCCGTTCCAACGCGAGGTGTGGGAAGCGCTGGCGACGATCGAGTACGGCACCACGCGCACCTACTCGGAGATCGCACTCGCCCTCGGCCGGCCCACCGCGGTACGGGCGGTCGCTGCGGCCAATGCCCGTAATCCGCTCTGCATCATCGTCCCGTGCCATCGCGTCATCGGTAGCAGCGGCAAGCTCACCGGTTACGCCGGTGGTCTCGAGCGCAAACGCTTCCTGCTCGACCAGGAGGCACGGGTGCTGAGTTCCGCCGAGCCCGGTGTCGCCGGCGATACCCATGTCCCTGCCTGATCACCTACCGCGGGCGAGCCTGCCTCCTTTCGAGGAGGTGGTCACCCGCCACGGCGCGACGGTTCTCCGGGTCTGCCGCGCACTGCTCGGACCGGTCGACGCCGACGATGCCTGGTCCGAGACCTTCCTCGCGGCGTTGCGCGCCTATCCCGACCTGCCGCCGGGCAGCAACGTCGAAGCGTGGCTCGTGACCATCGCGCACCGCAAGGCCGTCGACATCCACCGGGTGCGCGGGCGGACGCCGGTGCCCACCGAGAACCTTCCCGAACCCGCGTCGGCCACGGGAAACCCCGGTGAGGGCGACGACGAACTGTGGAGCGCGGTCGCCGAGCTTCCCTTCACGCAGCGCGCGGCGCTGGTCTACCACTACGTCGGAGGCCTGCCCTACGCGGAGATCGGCACGATCCTCGGCAACAGCCCAGCCGCGGCACGTCGCGCGGCGGCCGACGGTCGGGCCGCGTTGCGTCGTCGGATCGAACACGGAACAGGATGTCGCTCATGAACTTTCCACAACCCTCGGTCGGATCGGCCGATCTCGCGTGGTTGCGGGAGAAGCTCGTACTCGACGCCGAGGCGGCCGGGTTGCTCGATGTCGCGTTCCGCGTCGTCGACACCCCCGTCGGTCCTCTCCTGCTGGCCACCACCACCGTCGGACTCGTGCGGGTCGCCTACGTCGCCGACGGATCCGACGCCGTGCTCGACGAACTCTCCCGCCGGATCAGCCCGCGGGTTCTCGACGCGCCGCGGCGACTCGACCCGGTGGTCGGGCAGCTCGACGAGTACTTCGCCGGTACAAGGACGCATTTCGACCTTCCGCTCGATCTGCGTCTCGCCGACGGGTTCCGCCGTGAGGTGATCACGCGCCTGCCCGAGATCGAATACGGGCGCACGGCGAGCTATGCCGAGATCGCCGCCGCGGCCGGGAGTCCGCGGGCGGTGCGGGCGGTCGGTACGGCGTGCGCGAAGAACCCGCTGCCCGTGGTGGTGCCGTGCCATCGGGTCGTGCGCAGCGACGGCAGCATGGGGCAGTACGTCGGGGGAGTCGAGGCGAAGAAGACGCTGCTGCAACTCGAGTCGGTGGCATGATCACAACCCTCCGGATCCCGGTGGCCGAACCCGTTGCGGTGGGGCCGATGCTCGCGTCGCTGCGAAGCCACACCGTCCCCGGCTACGAACACCACGACAGCGCCACCGGCACCCATCGCCGCGCGATCCGCACGACCGGCGGTGCCGCGCACGTCGCCGTCCGCTTCGACGACCCGGCGACACCCGACGACGGGAGACGCGGGGATGTGCGGCATCTCGAGGTTCACGTCGAGACCGCAGGTCGTGCGGATGTCGAGGAGATCGAAGAGAGGGTCCGGAAGTGGCTCGATCTCGGCGTCGACCCGTCCGTCGTCGATGCGGCATTCGAGCCCGATCCCGTGCTCGGGCCTCTCGTGCAGACCCACCCCGGTCTGCGCGTGCTCGGTACCACCGACTGGTTCGCCACCGCTGTGTCGACAGTGCTCGGGCAGCAGGTGAGCGTCGCGGCGGCATGCACATTCGCAGGGCGACTCGTCGCGGCGTTCGGCGACGATGCGCCGGGCGGACTGCGATGCTTCCCCACGGCGCACCGACTCGCGACGGTCGAGCAGAGCGAGCTGCGTGCCGTCATCGGCACGACGCAGTCGCGTGCCCGCACCGTGTCCGAACTGGCCAGGGCCGCGGCCGACGGGGTGGCGCCGGAGCAACCGTCGTTCGCGGCAGACCTTCTTGCGCTCCCCGGGATCGGACCGTGGACCGTCGACTATCTCGCTCTACGACTCGGCGACCACGATGTCTATCCGTCCGGCGACCTCGTTCTCCGACGAGCCCTGCAGGTGGAGAGCGCACGCGAAGCCACCGAGCGCGCCGAACAATGGCGGCCGTGGCGGGCGTACGCCGTCATGCATCTGTGGACGCATGCCACCTACTCGCCGCCCGCATCCTCGGCGTAGACGCTGCGCACGGCGGTGTCCATCGGGAAACGAATCTGCGTGTCGCCGAACATCAGGCGCGTCGCCACCTCGACCGACGCCGTGATGTGTGACGACGCGAGTTCCGGATTGCCGGTGTGCACCACCACCTCGTCGTGCTGGAAGAACACGAGATCTCCGGTGGCCGGGTCGGGATCGGTGGTCAGCCGCCGTCGCAGTTCGGCGAGCACGCACAGCGCCCACTCGGCCGCGGTGGCCTGCACGACGAAGTTCCGCGTGAACCGGCCCCGCGCATGCGCATCACCGTGGGAGTGGAATCCCTCCGGAGCGGGTGGGCACGCACGGCCCAGCCACGAATGCACCACCTCGCCACGTTCACCCGCACGGGCGGCACGTTCGACGAAGTCGACGGCGGTCGGAAAACTGCGACGCAGCACCGCAAGCAGGGCACGCGCGTCGCCGGACGTGGCTCCGTACAACACGCCGAGCACCGCGACCTTCGCCTTCGCGCGGTCGCCGCCGAAGGACGCCGCGGCGACCGGGGCGTACAGATCGTCCGAACCGGCAGCCGCGACCATGCGCCGATCGCCCGACATCGCCGCCAGGATGCGCGGTTCGAGTTGGCCCGCGTCGGCGACGACGAACGACCGCCCCGGATCGGCGATCACGCTCGCTCGCAGTGCCTTGGGGATCTGCAGAGCGCCGCCGCCGCGACTCGCCCACCGGCCCGACACGACGGCGCCGGGAACGTACACCGGACGGAACCGGTCATCGCGGACCCAGGTGTCGAGCCAGTGCCAGCCGTTCGTGCTGTACAACTTCGACAGCTCACGGTGCCGCAACAACAGAGGCACCGCGGGATGGTCGATCCGCTGCAGCACATGCTTGCGGGTCGACTCGACGGTGATGCCCTCGCGGCGGAACGCCTCGAGCACCTCGCTGTGCGAGGCGGGATTCACGGGACGGCCGAAGGCGGCGCTGACCTCCTCGACCACCTCGGCGATGCGGCTCGGCAGGTCGTAGCCGGTCGGGCGCGGCCCGAGGGTGTCCTCGAGGAGGCGACGATGCGCCTGCGCCGAGAACGGCAACCCGTCGAAACCCATCTCGGCCGCTGCGAGCGTGCCGGCCGATTCGGCGGCGGTGAGCAACTCGAGGCGGGCATCGCCGGAGATGCGGCGACGCTGCTCGGCGAACTGCGCGACCACCGCCTCGACATCGATCGCGGGTGCCGCATCGAAGAGACCGGGCCGCTCGTCGACCGGCTCCTCCGCAGTGGGCGGGGACAGTCCCTCCCGCACGGCGAGGATGGTGCCGGTGGTGGCGAGGTCGTGGCATCGCTGCACCCGGACCCCGGCGCGGAGCAGCTCGGGATAGACCGTGGCCGTCGAGGTCCACACCCAGCGCGGTCGCGATTCGGCTTCGATCGCTGCGACTGCATCCGCGAATTCGGGGTACTCGCGTACCGGACCGAGCGGCGCACCGAATGCGTCGACCTCGACGATGCTTGCACCGCGACGGCCCCGGCCGTCCGCAGGATGAGGAACGACGACCGTGCGCACCCATACAGTGTGCTCCATCATGGCGACAGACCCCGACGCGCAGTAACCCCTCGATTCACCCTCGAATTCACCCGTATCGAGAGCGATCCCCGCGAGAACCGCCACTACCGTGGGAGTGGAGGGACTCCGCCGCTACCCCCGACGCGCGGCGGGGTCCCCCATTTCGTTCGCGGGCCCATCGCTGTCGCCCGAATGCTCCGAGCTGCCGGAGGATTCGCCCGTATCGTCACGATCGTCCTCGTGCGTGTCCACGCTGTCGTCCGAACGAACCGTGTGGGCCGCGACCGCCGAATCCCGATCGTGCTGTCGCGACGGCCGCCACGGCAGACGCACGGGTGCGTCCGCGGCCCGGTGGAAACCGACGCGGTCGTAGATCCACGTCACCAGGGCGCCGACGACGAGACCGAACACGAGTCCGACGATCGTCATCGTCACGCCGTGGCCGAGCCCGGCGTCGGGTCGGCCGTCGAAGTAGAGGATGGACCGCACTGCGAGATAGATCTGGTGCATCGGCTCGAAGGTCGACAACCACTCGAACATCCGCGGGGTGGCCTCGATCGGGATGGTGCCACCGGACGACGGCAGGCCGAGCACGATGAACACGATCAGGTTCACCAGCAGACCCGCCGCACCGAAGATCGACATCACCGCGAGCGACGTGATGCCCACCGCCGAGATCGCGAGTGCCCCGTACTCCCACAGCAGCAACGCGCGCGGCGCCGGCATACCGAGTGCGGTGGAGATCCACAGATACAACGCCGAGACGATCAACGACATGACCACCGTGATGCCCCACTTGAGTGCCAGCACCTGCAGGCGCGACATCCGGGTGGTCTCCCGCGCGATGTAGAGGGGGCCGTATTCGGTGGGCACGAAACCGAGGGCACTGTCGACGACCGCGTTGATGATCGTGGCGCCTGTGAAGCCGGCCAGGATCAGCAGCAGGGTGTAGAAGAAGGCGGACAGACCTGCGCCCGTCCCGTCGGGCAGCGGCTTGTGCTCGACGGTGAGTGCATCGATCGGTTGGGCCAGGACGAGGCTGGAGGCGCCGGACAATTGCAGGTCGGGTGCCGACTCGGCGAGCGTCGCGGTGACGGTCTCGGTCAGCTGCTGCCCGACCGAGTCGTTCACCTGGGCCAGCGCGCGGTCGCCGATCGTCGTGACGATGCCCGTCGCGAACGCACCCGTCCGGGGGTTCGTGTACAGGGTGATGATCGGTTTCTCGATGTCTCCGGGAACCACCGAGGCCTGCGCGAGGATCGAGATGCGTTTGGTGAAGTCGCTGGGGATGACGATCGCGCCGTACAGGCTGCCGTCGTCGAGACCCTGGTTGGCGGCCGAGATCCCCATCCGTTGCAGATCGATCTCCTCGGGATCGATGCCGTCGAGGATGCCCTCGGTGATCTGGTCGCCGAAGTTCTGTCGCTCGTCCGATCCGGGCAGCACGTCGCCGACGTCCTGATTGACGATGGCCATCGGGAACTGTCTCAGGTTCTCGCTCGGATCGAGGAGTGCGCCGAGATAGAAGTACGCCAGGGCACTCATCACCGCTGCGACGACAGCGAAGGGCGCGAGCCAGAAGCGGGGGCTGCGCAGGGTGCCGTGGTGCGGATCGGTGGTCGACCGGTTTGAACTCACCTGTCGATTGTGCACACAGGTGTGTGCTGTCGGAGGTGTCGAGTGCTCGAATGCACGCGAAGTCGGGTTACGTGATCTGTCACTCCGACCCCGCTCATTCTGACATCGGTCACCGGAGCAACTCGCCGAGAGCCGACGCCGCAGAGACCACGGCTGCCGCAAGGTGGGCTTCATCGGTGGCGTCGAAGACCGAGACGCCTATCGCCGCCTGTGTACCCCCGGGACGCGTCGGCACTGCTGCCGAGATTCCGATAGTGGTCGATACGACCTCGCCTGTAGAGACTGCATAGCCTGTCTGCCGCGCTCGGGTCACTTCCGGGCGCTCGTCGGGGCGTGGCGGCATGGATCCGAGGATCGCCAGACCGGCCGAGCCTCGATCCAGCGGATGGACCTGGCCCGGGCGGAAGGCAATGTGGACATCGGATCGCCGGGGTTCGATCACCATGATCGCGCGCACCATGGTGTCGGATTCGCGGACGACGAGGTGGGCGGTGGCCTCGACGCTGTCGGCGAGGTCCTCGAGGATGGGGCGGGCCAGAGTCCGTAGGTCCTGCTCGACGGATTCGGCGAGTGTCACCAGGCCGGTGCCCAGTGAGATGCGCTTGTGATCGTCGCGGCGGCACAGTCGGTGCGCCTCGAGTGTCCGGACGAGTCGGTGGGCGACCGTGCGGTGTACGTCGAGGCTCTCGGCGATCTCGCTGACTGACAGACCATGAGGGTTCCGCGCGAGCAGTTCCAGGATCTCGAGACCGTTGTGGAGCGTCTTGGACATGCCGGCATCCGGCTCGATCCGCGGCAGATCCAGATCCCCCGTTTGTGCAGGTGCATCCCGCATTTGTGTCATGACCCCCGTTACCTCCCTTGACGTCTGTGAACTGTAACACCTAGTATTTCCGTTAATCGCACACTAAGTGCGATTATCGCACACACGGATGGTTTTCGTACGACATGACACGGACCGACTACGTGGACGCGGCGGTTCTCGCCCACATCCACCAGCTCTACGGGCGGCAGAGCCACCTCATCGACGAGGGCGCTGCGCGCGAGTGGGCCGAGACGTTCACCGCCGACGGTGAGTTCTGCTCGCCCAGCTACCCCGCCCCCGTGACAGGCACCGACGATCTCGCGGCCTTCGCCGAGCGTTTCCACGCCGGCGCGCGGGCAGCAGGGGAAGTGCATCGGCACGTCGTCACCAACCTGGCCACCTATCGCGTCGACGAGGACGTCCTTCGTGTGCGGGCCTATCTGCAGATCGTGGCCACCGTTCGTGGCGGCGAATCCAGGCTCGTCCGGTTCACCACCATCGACGACCGCGTCGTGCGCACCGGCGGCGAATGGCGCATAGCCCGCCGCGTCGTCTCCCGCGACGACAGCTGACCGTCGCATCTCTTTCCTATTCGTTCCACATTTCGGAGGAATCACCCATGACCGTCGACGCCCAGAACCCGGGCCGTACCGTCACCGCCCAGATCGTCGCCCTCTACCCGGAGATGGCCGGCAAGGTTGCCGTCGTCACCGGCGCGGCCCGCGGCATGGGTGCCCAGTTCGCGCGCGGTCTGGCCACGCGCGGCGTGCACGTGGTCGGCGGCGACATCAACGACGTGCAGATGAAGGAGACCGCGGAGCAGATCAACACCGATCTCGCCGTCGAAGCCCTCGTCGAGACACCCGGCACGATGATCGGAGCACGTGTCGACGTGACCGATCCGGCGGAGCACGAGGCGCTCGCGCAGGTCGCGCTGCAGGAGTTCGGTCGCATCGACTTCTGGATCAACAACGCCGGCATCTTCCCGTTCGCCCTCGCCGAGGAGATCTCGAAGGATCAGATCGCGGCGACCCTGGACGTCAACGTCGAAGGCGTGCTCTTCGGTTCGCAGGCCGCGGCGCGGCACATGGAGCCCGGTAGCGCGATCGTGAACATGTCGTCGGTCTCGGCGCTGCGTGTACGCAAGGGTCGCGGTGCGTACTGCGCCTCCAAGGCCGCCGTCGCCCATCTGACCGAATCGCTGGCAGTCGAGTTCGGCGACAAGGGAATCCGCGTCAACTCGATCGCTCCGGGTTACATCGACACCGAGATGACCCGGTGGGTCCAGGAGGACCCGGCCGCACTGAAGCACGCGCTCGACGTCGTCCCGCTGCACCGGCTCGGTGCCCCCGAAGAGGTCTTCGGACCGTTGCTGTTCCTGCTCTCCGACAGCGCCCGCTACGTCACCGGACATTCGATCGCCGTCGACGGTGGATCCCGTCATGTCTGACAGCGTCGTCGAATCCGTGTCGTACCCCTCGGTCGTACTCGTCACGGGCGCAGCCGGGGGAATGGGTGCCAACCATGCCCGCGTGCTCGCTGCACGGGGAACGCATGTGTGCCTTGCGGATATCCACGACCCGTCCGAGGTCGTCGAACAGATCGAGGCGGCCGGTGGTTCCGCATCGGCGCACACGCTCGACGTGTCCGACGCCGCGGCATGGCAGAGAGTCGTCGACGAAATCCGCTCCCAGCGAGGTGAACTCGGCGGACTCGTCAACAACGCCGGCATCTCTCGACGTCTCGAATTCATGGACACCCCGGACGACGTCTGGGAGAAGACCATGCGGATCAACCTGTTCGGCCCGTTCTACGGTATGAAGGCGGTGGCTCCGCTCATGCGCGACAGCGGCGGCGGCTCGATCGTCAACATCTCGTCGATCTCGGGGCAGATCGGCTACTTCTCTCCGGCCTATTCGTCGAGCAAGTGGGGCCTGCGGGGCCTGTCCAAATCCGCGGCGGGGAACTTCGCGCGCTGGGGTATCCGCGTCAATTCGGTTCACCCCGGCCTCGTGGGCACGGCCCTGCTCGGCGGCGCCGACGCGTTCGTCGGTGCCGCATTGAACAGCGTTCCGGCCGGCCGGATGGCCACCGTCGACGAGATCACCGACGCTGTGCTCTTCCTGCTGTCGAATCGTTCGAGCTACATGACCGGCAGCGAAGTGACCGTCGACGGCGGCATGACGTCCAACGGCCTCTATCACCGCATCATCGCGGAGACGGGAGATCAACTCTCATGAACGACGACATCATCGACGTCGTGGTGATCGGAGGTGGCGGTGCCGGTCTCGCGGCCGCAGTGTCCGCTGCCGAATCCGGCGCGAGCGTCCTGCTGTTCGAATCCGAAACCGAACTGGGTGGGTCGACGCAACTCTCCGCGGGACTGTTCACCGCTGCAGGCACCAGTGTGCAGCGCGGACTCGGTATCGAGGACTCCGCCGAGAAGTTCTTCCAGCACTACATGGATCTGAACCACTGGGTACTCACACCCGGGTTGGTCCGTGCATTCTGCGAGAATGCAGGTCCCACCCTCGAGTGGCTGATCGGTCTCGGTGTGGAGATCCCCGCCCGGGAATCGTCGAACGCGCACATGCCCGGTCTGTGCCAGGCCGGCGTCGAAGACGTGTGGCGCGGGCACGTGCCGAAGGACCAGGGCTACGGACTCGTGCAGACCCTCGACCGTGCACGTCGCGCACACGGTGTGGAAGCCGTGCTCGGCACCCGGGTCCAGCGGCTGCTCGTCGAGGACGGACGTGTGGTCGGTGTCGTCGCCGACGACATCGAGGTCCGTGCCCATGCCGTCGTGGTCGCGTCCGGTGGCTTCGCACAGAACCGCGACCTGCTCGAGCAGTACTACCCGTATCCGCTCGGAGCAGGCGAGTCGCTCTTCGTCGTCGCCGCCCCGGGGAGCCGTGGCGACCACTTCCGCTTCGGCGAACAGGTCGACTCGGCCATCGCCGGCAAGGGCTGGGGGCTGACCATGCCCACCGCCTACTTCCAGCGTTACCACCACTGGCAGGCAGGCTTCCCGCCCAAGTCGCGGGTCTATGTGAACAAGTCCGGTCGGCGGTTCATGGACGAGGACGCCTCGTACGCGGTCTCCGGTGGTCTCATGGATCGTCAGGACGGGCCGGTGTGGGCGATCTTCGACGAGAAGGCACGCACCGGGCTGCCCGCCGGTTACACCGACTGGGACGCCGACCGGATCGCAGAGGAAGCCGACGCCGGTCGTACCCTGCGTGCCGACAGCCTCCCCGAACTCGCCGACCTCATCGGCGTACCGGTCGATGCGTTGGTCACCACGATCGACCGTTGGAACACTCAGCTGCCCAACGGGATCGATCCCGACTTCCTGCGGCATCGCACCCTCGCCAACAAGGGATCGACCTCGAACCCGGACCCCATCGTGGATGGACCGTTCTACGCGGCACGTATGCTGCCCGCCGAACTGGTCTGCACCCACGCCGGGCTCGAGATCAACCCGAACGCGGAAGTTCTCGACACCATCGGGAACGTCGTACCCGGCCTGTACGCGGCCGGAGAAGCAGGCGCCGGCATCCTCGGCCTCCGCTATGTGGGCGGCGGCAACGCCGTCGCCAACGCATTGACCATGGGCCGCATCGCCGGCCTCAACGCGGCCCGGTCGGCTGCATCCGGCGCCGCTCCACGCACCGCACTCGGCGTTGCCGGCGTGTAGCGCCTCCTCCACTCACATTCGAAAAGGACACGAACATGCTCGGATCGGACGCGGTATCCCCCGCAGTGAGTCCACCCCAGGTCGGCACTCCGCAGCCGAAGCAGTCGACGACGAAGGTCATTCGTGCTGCCGTCGTGGGCACCATCGTCGAGTACTACGACTTCGGTATCTACGGCTACATGGCGACGATGGTCGCCACCCTGTTCTTCGTCTCCGAAGACGAGACAGCTGCTCTGCTGGGAACGTTTGCGGCCTTCGCCGTGGCGTTCTTCCTCCGGGTGCCCGGCGGCATCTTCTTCGGGCACATCGGTGACAAGTACGGCCGGAAGAACGCACTGTCGTGGACGATCCTGCTCATGGTCGTGGCGACCGCGGCCATGGGACTGATGCCCACCTACGCCACTCTGGGCGTGTGGGCGACGGTTCTGCTCGTGCTCGCCCGCTGCCTGCAGGGCTTCGCGGCCGGCGGTGAACTCGGCGGCGCAAACGCATTCGTCTCCGAATCCGCACCGGCACGCTGGCGCGCGACGCAGACGTCCATGGTCAACTCGGGTACCTACCTGGGGTCGTTGGTGGCGTCTCTCGTGGCGCTCGGCATCACGTCCACCTTCTCGGAGGAGCAGATCCTCGAATGGGCATGGCGCATCCCGTTCCTGCTCAGCGTGGTCATCGGTGTCGTCGGCATCTGGATCCGTAACCATCTCGAGGACACCCCGCAGTTCGAGGAACTCGAGGAAAAGGGTGAGACGAAGAAGCTGCCCATCGCGGAGCTGCTGAAGACGTCGGGCGGAAGCGTCGTCAAGATCATCCTGCTCGGTGCGCTCATCATCGGTGGCTACTACATCGCCTCCGTGTATGCCGCGACCTACCTCCAGACCACGGGTGGGCTGTCGTCCTCCGTCGCGTTCCTGTCGACCTGCCTCGCTCTCGTGCTCGGTGTGATCACGCTGCCCATCGCCGGTTATCTCGCCGACAAGTACGGGCGCAAGCCGGTGCTGTTCGCCGGTAGTGCCGCATCCGCGATCGTCGGTGTTCCGATGTTCATGCTGATGTCCGGCGGCACCGTCTGGCAGGCCGTCGTCGGCCAGTCCGTGCTGTTCATCTGCGTGTCGGTGGTCAACGGTGCCTCCTTCGTCACCTATGTCGAGATGCTCAAGGCGTCCGTGCGATACAGCGGTATCGCTCTCGGGAACAACGTGACGAACATGTGCCTCGGTGGCACCGCACCGTTCATCGCGACGTGGCTGATCGACGTCACCGGGAACTCGCTGGCACCGGCGGGGTACTTCGTGTTCTGTGCGCTGCTCACCCTCGGTGCGGTCTTCTTCATCGAGGAGACGAAGGGCATCGAACTCCGCACCGACTAGTCCTGTGGTGCAGCCGGAATT
>NZ_JBKFBA010000011.1:6743-52593 GCF_053345925.1 Rhodococcus sp. C26F | reverse complement strand
CCGGCATTCCCGTATCCGGACCGCGTGGTCCGTGTTTCGATGTCCGGGAGGCACGGGTCCTCGAGACACGGGGTGGAGGGGAACGATGGCGAACGGATTTCGACGGGTACTGCGAGCCGGATCGGTCGCCGCAGTGACAGGAGGGATCGTCCTCGGCGGCGCCGGCATCGCGGCGGCGCAGGACGAGTGGCCGGTCCAGCAACCGAACAGCCCGATCTCCGTGTCGGATGTGGACCCCGCCAACTGGCTCACGCCGGACGAGCTTGCCTACTGGAATCCGCTGGCGAACGAGCCGCGGCTGACCTCGCCCTTCGGCACGAACACCCGCATCGTGTGTCAGGGCTTCCACGGCGTGACGACCGATTGCTGGCAGGCCGACCTCGAAGGCCGTCCACACAAGCTTCAGCGTCTGCCCGCGAACCTGCCCAACGTGACGGGGTCGAGCGCACCCGGCGGAGGCGTCGGGCACTTCGTGTATCCGCTCTTCTGATCCGCACGGGGCGTCAGCGGTCGTCCCGAGAGCTCGGGGTGCCCGTGCTTTCGAGATAGAGGAGCACCGCCCGTACCCGCCGACTACGGTCGGCCTCGCGCGGCAGGTCGAGCTTTACGAAGATCGAATTGACGTGCTTCTCGACGGCGCTGACCGACATGGTCAGACGATCGGCGATGCCGGTGTTCGTCAAACCCTGCGCGAGGGCCTCGAGTACCTCGCGCTCGCGTTCGGTGAGGGCGGCGATGGGGTCGGTGCGGCGGGTGTTCGCGAACAGTTGCCGCACCACCTCGGGATCGAAGGCCGTCCCGCCCGCGGCCACACGTTCCAGGTCGGTGAGGAACGCCCCCACGTCCGACACGCGATCCTTGAGCAGATAGCCCACGCCACCCCAGCCGTTCGTGAGCAGGCCGGTCGCGTTCCGGTGCTCGACGTACTGCGACAGCACGAGCACAGCGACCTGCGGGTGTTCCTCCTTGATGCGCCGCGCCGCGTCGATGCCCTCCGTCGAGTAGGTCGGGGGCATACGCACGTCGAGCAACACGAGGTCGGGCACCTCGCGCTCGACGACGTGGTGCAACTCGACGGCGTTGCCCACACCGGCAACCACCTCGTGGCCTTCGTCCGCGAGCAACCGGGACAGGCCCTCGCGAAGAAGGGTCGAGTCCTCGGCTATCACGATGCGCACGGGATCCTCGCTTCCACGACGGTCGGCCCTCCGCGGGGGCTGTGTACGGAGAACTGCCCGTCCAGCGCAGCGACACGGCGCGCGAGACCTGTCAGCCCGGAGCCCGTCATCTCGGCCCCGCCACATCCGTCGTCGACGACCGTGACCGTGACGACGTGACCGTCCGCCGCGACGGTCACCGACACGTTGTCGGCGCCGGAGTGCTTCGTCGAGTTCGTGACCCCTTCCGCGGCAACGTAGTACGCGGCTGCCGCGACATCGTGCGGTGGTTCCGGGTCGATCGACAGATCCAGGTCGACGGGGAGGAAGGTGTGCGCGGACAACCCTTCCAGTGCCGCGGCGAGCCCGTGTTCGTCGAGCGCGGCCGGGTATATCCGCCACGCCACGTCGCGCAGTTCGGTGAGCAACGCCTGCGCCTGGGCGACGGCGTTGTCGAGGTCGGCGACGAGGTTCCCACTGCCGCGTTCGGCGGTGCGACGCGCGCGACCGACGTCGAGTGCGAGCGCGACGGCCCGCTGCTGGACGTCGTCGTGCAGGGCGCGTTCGATCCGCCGGCGTTCGTCGTCGATGGCGGTGACGACGTCGGCGCGGGTGCGCTGCAGGTCGCGGAGGCGATGCTGCGTGGCATCGTCGCCGAGCAGCCGCAGGGCTGTGCGGACGTCCCACTGGCCCACGATCATCGCCATCCGGACGGAGAGATAGATCATCACGGCGGCGACGAGGAGCGAGACGAGCCCGTCGGCGACGGAGATGCGACCGCCGGCCAGCAGGACGATCGCCCAGCCCCCGTAGCCGGTCGCGGCGATCAGGACGAGCAGGACGACGAGGCCGACGAGCGGACCGTAGGCCAGTCGGACGAGGAAGTATCCGGTCGGCTCGCGATCCGGAAGATCCCGGGCCGCCTCGGCGTCGAACCATCGCACGAGACGAGTGCGGTCGCGTTCGGCCGCGCGGCCCGGTCCGTCGGTGGTACGGCGAGCCGATGCCGCCGCACCCGTC
The DNA here is from genome assembly GCF_053345925.1 of Rhodococcus sp. C26F. Lineage (NCBI taxonomy): Bacteria > Bacillati > Actinomycetota > Actinomycetes > Mycobacteriales > Nocardiaceae > Rhodococcus > Rhodococcus sp. C26F. Next base: position 50,416 of record NZ_JBKFBA010000011.1, on the reverse strand, counting down.
ACCGCGGTGACGATCCCGAGCAGGAGCCCGACGACGGCGCGGACCGAGGTCCCGAGTGAGCGCCGAAGGTGATCGATCACGGACCGACCCTAACGGGCGCGAATCGATCGGACACGGCGGACGACGAACACCGCCACTGCTGCGACCACCGCGACGATCACGAGTTTCTGCAGCACATCGGCATACGGTTCGACGACTCCCCAGTTCTCACCGAGGAGGTATCCGGCGAGTACGAAGATCGAGTTCCACAGGGCGCTACCGAGGGCGGTCAGGACGACGAAGCGGCCGACGGGCATGGCCTCCACCCCTGCGGGGACCGAGATCACGCTCCGCACGAGCGGCACCATCCGGCCGAGGAGCACCGACTTCTCACCGTGCCGGGTGAACCATTCTTCGCCGCGCCGCAGATCGGAGGTGTTCACCAGTGGGAGTCGCTCGACCACGGCATACATCCGCCGACGGCCGAAGGCGCGCCCGGCGAGGTAGAGCAGCAGTGCGCCGACGAGGGATCCGAGGGTGGTCCACACGACGGCCGAGACGAGGGAGATCTCCCCGCGGGAGGCCGCGAAGCCGGCGAGGGGAAGGATCACCTCGCTCGGGATCGGCGGGAAGAGGTTCTCCGCGGCGACCGCGAGACCGGCACCGGGTGCTCCGAGCATCTCCATCAGCTGCAACGAGAGGCCTGCGAGGCCGTCGAGTTCATCGGTAGGTGACTGCGGGAGGGTCTGTGCGAAGTTCATGCCCGGAACGCTAGGAGCAACGAACGCGCAGGTCACTGCGGTTTTCCGCCGACTTCACGGCATTCGGGGTGCGGTTTTCCGCAGTCCCGCCGATCTCCGGGTGATCCACCGGATAGTAAATGGATGAATTATCCCGGATCTGCGGTACTGTGACCGCATGTCCGGACCCCGCGACCTCGACTACTGGTCCTTCGTCGAACTCGCGCAGGAGCGTCTGAACAGCAAGTTCGGCGAACATCACCGCAGCGCGACCGAAGTCCTGCTCACGCTCAACCGGGCCTCGGACATCGTCACCTACGACCTCGAAGCTGCGGTTCACCGCCCCCGCGGCAGGTCGTGGTCGGCCTATCGGCTCATGTTCGTCATCTGGCTTGCCGGCCCGATCGAGCCGAACGTCGCCGCGCGACTCACCGGCATGAGTCGCGCCGCCGTCTCGAACCTTGCGAAACCGCTGGTCGAAGCGGGGATCCTGGAGAAGACGCCGGTCAGTCACGACGCGCGTTCGGTGCAGTTGTCACTCACCGAAGCGGGGGAGAAGGAGATCCGCGACAGTTTCCGCGCGCAGAACGAGCGTGAGGAGGCCTGGGTGGAGGTGCTCACCCCCACCGAGCAGCAGATTCTCGTGATGCTCCTGAACAAGCTGATCACCAACCGCAGCCAGTTCGACGTGCGCGGACGCAACTGACACAGCCTCGTGACCTCTCTGTGGTTGCGCTCACGCCCTCCGGTTAGTTAACGTGTTTACTAATTCCAGGCGAGCGACCTTCCCTCGCACGCCCGAGATCCGCGAGGAGTCAGATCATGGCGTTCTACCGACAGCTCGGCGTCATCCCGCCGAAGCGTCACACCCAGCACCGTGACGAGAACGGCAACCTGTACTACGAAGAGCTGATGGGCGAGGAGGGCTTCTCGTCCGACTCGGCGCTGCTCTACCACCGGTACATCCCGTCGGCGATCGTCGACGCCACCGAGTGGAAGCTGCCCGATCAGACCACCACGCCCAACCATCCGCTCAAGCCGCGGCACCTGAAGCTGCACGATCTGTTCCCCGAGACGATCTGGACCGAGACGGACGTCGTGACCGGTCGTCGTCTGGTCCTGGGCAACGCCGACGTCCGCATCTCGTACGTCGTGTCGTCCAAGCCCTCGCCGCTGTACCGCAACGTCGTCGGCGACGAGATGGTCTACGTCGAGTCCGGTGAGGCCACCGTCGAGACGGTCTTCGGCCCCCTCGAGGCGAAGCCCGGCGACTACGTCCTGCTGCCGATGGCCACCACCCACCGTTGGGTGCCCAAGGGCGATGCACCGCTGCGCGCCTACACGATCGAGGCCAACAGCCACATCGTCCCGCCCAAGCGTTACCTGTCGAAGTTCGGGCAGTTCCTCGAGCACGCGCCGTTCTGCGAGCGCGACCTCCACGGCCCGACCGAACTGATGCAGGTCGAGGAGGAGAACGTCGAGGTGCTCGTCAAGCACCGCACCTCGCACGGCGTCGTCGGCACCCGCTACCTGATGCCGCACCACCCCTTCGACGTGGTCGGCTGGGACGGCTGCCTGTACCCGTACACCTTCTCGATCCACGACTACGAGCCCATCACCGGCCGTGTCCACCAGCCGCCGCCGGCGCACCAGGCGTTCGAGGGCAACAACTTCGTCATCTGCAACTTCGTGCCCCGCAAGGTGGACTACCACCCGCTGGCCGTGCCGGTGCCGTACTACCACTCGAACGTCGACTCCGACGAGGTCATGTTCTATTGCGGCGGCGACTACGAGGCCCGCAAGGGATCGGGCATCGGCCAGGGGTCGATCTCGGTGCACCCCGGTGGTCACGCGCACGGCCCGCAGCCGGGTGCCTACGAGCGCAGCATCGGTGTGGAGTTCTTCGACGAACTCGCCGTCATGGTCGACACCTTCCGCCCGCTCGAACTCGGTGAGGGTGCGCTCGCGTGCGAGGACGCCGCCTACGCCGGCAGCTGGAACCGCAATGCAGGAGCGGCCAAGTGACTTTCGGACCTCTTCTGACCGGACTGTGCGACGACGCCGCGCTGTTCCCTCCGGGCAACGCCCCGCTGCCCGTCGCCGTCCCCGCCCACGCCGGGCACCGCTCGTCCGCGCACGCGCCGCTCGTCGGAGCGTTCGTCTTCCCGGCCGGTCGCCTCGGTGAGCTCGCGGATCACCTCGCGCAGCACCCGTATCCCGGTGAGCTGGCCCTGAGCCTGACCGCACCGACCGGCACCGCAGCCGTCCGGTCCGCACTCGAACAGGTCGATGCGATGGACTCGGTGTCCGTGGTGGCACTCGAGATCGCGGTCCCCGCAGAACAATCCGTCGACGAGCTGTTCGCAGCACTCGGCGAGATCTCCGCGGACCGCCCGGATGTCGATATCTTCGTGGAGGTTCCGCGCGACGAGCGTCGCGCCGAGATCCTCGCCCGCATGGTCGGCACGCCCTACGCGGCCAAGTTCCGCACCGGCGGCATCGTCGCGGAGGCCTATCCCGACGAAGCCGAACTCGCCGCGGCGGTCGGCACGGTCGTCACCACGGGTGTTCCGTTCAAGGCGACCGCCGGTCTGCACCACGCGGTGCGCAACACCGACCCGAAGACGGGCTTCGAGCAGCACGGGTTCGTGAACCTGCTGGCCGCGGTGGACGCGGTGCTGTCCGGAGCAGACACCGATGAGGTCGCCTCCGTGCTCGCCCAACGCGACGGGGCAGTGCTCTCCGCCCGCCTCGGCGCCCTGTCCGACGACCGGGCCGCAGAGGTCCGGCGCCGTTTCCTGTCGTACGGCACCTGCAGCATCGCCGAACCGCTCGAGGATCTGCTCGGCCTCGGTCTGGTGCCCTCGACCGTTTCCCCGATCACCGAAGGAACGAACGCATGACCACCATCGCCATTCCGGAGGGTTCGCTCTTCGGTCTCGACAACCTGCCGTACGGCATCTTCTCCACGGCCGACAGCGAACCCCGCGTCGGTGTCCGCGTCGGAGATTCGGTCCTCGACCTGAGCCGTGTCTTCGAGGACGACGTCGTCTTCGCCGAGCCGTCGCTCAACGCGTTCATGGCCCAGGGCCGCGCCCGGTGGGACGAAGTCCGCGCTGCGATCAAGGAACTCGTCGCCGGTGACGTCGCCGACGAGGCCGTCTTCGCCGTCGCCGACGTGACGATGCACCTGCCGATCGAGGTGGCCGACTACGTCGACTTCTACGCGTCGGAGAACCACGCGTCGAACCTCGGCCGGCTGTTCCGCCCGCAGAATCCCGACCCGCTGATGCCGAACTGGAAGCACCTGCCCGTCGGCTACCACGGCCGGTCGAGCACCGTCGTGACCTCGGGTGTCGACATCGTGCGACCGTGCGGACAGCGCAAGGGCCCCAACGATCCTGCGCCGGTCTTCGGTCCGTCGATCCGCCTCGACATCGAGGCCGAGATGGGCTTCATCGTCGGTGTCGGTTCCCCGATGGGTTCGCAGATCACCCCCGACGAGTTCGCCGATCACTGCTTCGGTGCCGTCATCCTCAACGACTGGTCGGCCCGCGACATCCAGGCGTGGGAGTACGTGCCGCTGGGCCCGAACCTCGGCAAGTCCTTCGCGACGTCGATCTCGCCGTGGGTCGTCCCGCTCGCCGCGCTCGAGGCCGCCCGCATCGACACCCCGGTGCAGGACCCGGAACCGCTGCCGTACCTGAAGGGCGCCGAGAAGTGGGGCCTGGACATCGATCTCGAGGTCGAATGGAACGGGCACGTCGTGTCGCGCCCGCCGTACGCGCAGATGTACTGGTCGCCGGCGCAGATGCTCGCCCACACCTCGGTCAACGGTGCCGCGACCCGCACCGGTGATCTGTTCGGCTCCGGCACCATCTCGGGCCCGGAGAAGGACCAGCGCGGCGCCTTCATCGAACTCACCTGGGGCGGAGCAGAACCCGTGCAGGTCGGCGACGAGACGCGCACCTTCATCGAGGACGGCGACGAGATCGCCATCTCTGCCACCGCGCCCGGCCCGAACGGGACCCGCATCGGCTTCGGTGAGGTCCGCACCCGCATTCTTCCCGCGATCGGGGAATAGAGGAAACAGGTCCGTGCGTCAGCCGGAGCGCCACCGGCCGGACCGATCGGCGATGCNNNCATCGCCGTTTTCCGGGGTCGGTCAGTCGACCGAAAGAATGTCGCCCACAGAGCAATCCAGTACGCGGCACAGGGCGGTGAGGGTCGAGAAGCGGATCGCGCGGGCGCGTCCGTTCTTGAGTACCGACAGGTTCACCACGCTGACGCCGACCTTCTCGGCCAACTCGGTGAGCGTCATGCCCCGGTCGGCCAGCAGCTCGTCGAGATGACACCGGACGGCATGCTCGGTTTCCGGAGGCATCAGACGAGTCCTTCGTTGTCGCGCGCCATGCGGCTGCCGATCCGCAGCACCACGCCCACGGCCGAGATCACCATGCAGAAGACGTAGGCGTACCAGAACTCCGGTCCGAGAGGCGCGTTCGAGAGGACGTAATTCATGTCCACGTCACGGATCAGCATGTTGGTGCCCAGCGTGCGGGGGATCATCGGGACGATGATGGTCGCGATCGCCACGATGGAGGTGATCCACACGAGCCGGATGGCACCCCGGTCGAACAGTCGGCCCCGGACGAAGCGCACGACGATCCAGCTCAGCAGGGCCAGGGCTGTCAGGTAACCGAGCGTCTGTACCGCCTCCCCGGCGCGGATGAGGCCGACGCTGACGGGTGAGAGGGTGTCGGTCGGAACGTCGATCACCGTCGTCGAGGTGGTCTGGAGGTCGACGCCGTTCGGGGTGGACAGCACCGGCGCCGCTGCCGCGTCGTCGAACCGGACCCGCGCGGTCACGATGCCGTCGCCGAGGGAGCTCGCGAGGTCGCGGACGTAGGTGAAGAGCACGATCAGTGAGGTCAGCGCGAAGACGGTGAGGGACGCCCACAGATCGGTGCGGTCCTTCTTCGACGTCTCGGTGGGGGAGAGCGTGTCGGGTTCGGCGCCCGGGCCCTGGGGGCGGTCGGTGTCGTGGGTGGAATTCATGGTCGTCTCCGAACTCGCCGGACGGCGGACTTATCGATTGTCGATACCATCGATAATCGTTATACCTATCGACAAACGATATGTCCAGAGGCGGCGGGTTTCCGCCGGTGCCGTTCGGAGCGGATCAGGGCAGGCGACGCTCGATCGCGTCCCGCGCTGCCAGCGCCTTCGCGCCGTAGTCGGGGAAGAGGTCGGGCGTCAGCCGCGAGGCCGGGCCCGAGATGCTGAAGCAACCGCGCACGGCGCCACCGCGCCCACGCAGCGCGACGGCGACCGCGGCGATGCCGTCGTGCAGGCCCTGTTCGGTCACGGCATACCCGCGGGCGCGGATCTCGGCGATCTCCTCGCGCAGCACCGCTGGGTCGGTGACGGTGTGCTCGGTCAGTGACGGGAGCTCGGTCGCGAGGAAGTCCTCGATCCGTTCGTCGGGCAGCGACGCGAGATAGGCCTTGCCGGTGGACGCGGCGTGCAGGGGCAGGCGCGTGCCGAGGGCAAGGAAGGCGCGGAGTTGATGGGCGCTGTCGAGTCGCTCGATCAGGACCAGTTCGTTGCCGTCCGGCACGGCGAGATGGACGGTCTCGCCCGTCTCGGCCTGCAGGCGGTTCAGTTCCGGGAGTGCGACCTCGCGCAGGTCGTCGCCGGACGACATCGCACTGCCCAGGCTGAACGCGCGGCCGGTGATGACCCACTGCCCGGCGTTCGCCGTCGAGGGGCGCAACCAGCCGGCTTCGGCGAGGGTCCTGAGGCACCGCTGCACGGTGCTCTTGGGGACGTCGAGGCGCTTGCTCAACTCCGAGAGCCCGACCGGTTGCGTGGTCGCGACCTCCTCGAACACGCGGAGTGCGGTGAGAACGCTGTTCATCGGAACCTTTCGCGCGTCGTTGACGGCAGGCGTCACGGGTTATAGGTTGAGCCGGACCGCATCGTAGCACGGCGGTCCACAATATGGACCAGACGCTGCGCGACACCGTCCGGCAGGACGTCGAGAAGGGACCCACCGATGACCACCACCACGCCCGTGCCGTTGCTGACCTCGCTCACCGGATCCGGAGCAGGTGACGACCGCAGCGCCGTCCGCGTCGGAGACATCTCGCTCACCCGATCCGAACTGATCGCGGCCGCCGCCGCGGTGGCCGACGAGGTCGCCGGTTCCTCGCGAGTCGCCATCGACGCCACCGCGAGCATCGAGACGGTGATCGCCACGACCGGATGCCTCATGGCCGGTGTGGCCGCGGTGCCCGTGCCGCCGGATTCCGGCCCGGCCGAGCGCGCCCACATCCTGAAGGACTCGGGTGCGCAGGTGTGGCTCGGCGCTGCCCCCGACGACGTCACCCTGCCCGCGATCCCGGTCGACGCGAGCGCGCGTTCGTCGTCCTCGCACGCCGAAGCGGACCCGGGCAGCGCCGCGATGATCATGTACACCTCGGGAACCACCGGTGCCCCCAAGGGAGTCGTGCTCTCGCGGTCCGCCGTGGCGGCCGGTCTCGACGGCCTCGCCGAGGCGTGGAACTGGACGTCCGACGACACTCTCGTCCACGGACTTCCGCTGTTCCACGTCCACGGACTCATCCTCGGTGTCGTCGGCGCGCTCCGGCAGGGTTCACCGCTCGTGCACACCGTGCGGCCCAAGCCCGAAGCCTATGCGGCAGCGGGCGGTTCGCTGTACTTCGGTGTTCCCACCGTGTGGTCGCGGGTCGTCGCCGACGAATCGTCCGCTCGCGCACTGTCGTCCGCGCGTCTCCTGGTGTCGGGCAGTGCACCCCTGCCCGTGCCGGTTTTCGAGCGCATGCTCGCCCTCACCGGTTCCGCGCCGATCGAGCGGTACGGAATGAGCGAAACGATCATCACGATCAGCACCCGCCACGACGGTGAGCGCCGGCCCGGCTGGGTGGGTCTGCCGATCGACGGGGTCTCCACCCGCTTGCGCGACCAGGCCGGCAACCTCGAGGCGCACGACGGCGAAACCCTCGGCCGGCTGGAGGTTTCCGGCGCGACCCTGTTCGACGGCTACCTGAACAACCCCGAGAAGACCGCCGAGTCGATGACCGAGGACGGCTGGTTCAGGACCGGCGACATCGCCGTGATCGACGATCAGGGCTTCCACCGCATCGTCGGCCGCGAATCGGTCGACATGATCAAGTCCGGTGGTTACCGGATCGGCGCCGGCGAGGTGGAACACGCGCTGCTGAACCATCCCGGCGTGCAGGAGGCCGCGGTGGTGGGTGTGCCGGACGACGATCTCGGACAGCGGATCGTCGCCTACGTCGTCGGGGATCTCCGTGACCCGAGCGAACTCTCGGACTTCGTCGCGCAGACCCTGTCGATCCACAAGCGTCCCCGCGAGATCCGCGCCGTCGACGCACTTCCGCGCAACGCGATGGGCAAGGTACAGAAGAAGGTCCTCGTGGAGGACCACCTCGCCGGGAAGTGACCCGGTCTACCCGATCCCGACTTCGTCGCCGATGGTGATGTCGCCGGGAGTCGTGACGGTCGCGTAGACACCGATGCACGGCATCGGCTTGCCCTCCGGCACATTGGGCACCTGATGAGCGGTCATCACCTCACGCAGCATGTCGCGCCGCGCGGGAACCTCCTGATGGGGGAGCGTCACCATGACGCACCGCGCGGTGCGCTTGTGCGGTTCGAGGACCACCGAGCCCACCGACACCCGCCGGTCGATCCATTCGTCCTCCACGAAACCGGTCGTGTCCGGAGTGTCGACGACCAGCTGCGGCCGGAACCGTCGCAATGCCACATCGGTGGGGTCGCCGGTGCCGAGCGCCTCCACCGCGGATCGGGAGACGAGATGCAGCGGCGCCTCGTCGTAGGTGCGGTCGCACGGTTCGAGCCGCACGTCGTGACCGACCATTTTCGACAGCAGGTCGTCGACCTCGGGATCGTCGCCGCGCACCACCGTGCCGTCGGCCAGCGTCAGTTCGAGTGCCGCCGGATCGCGGGGATCGTCGTCGCTCAGAAGTCGAGCGGAGCAGGTCAACAGCAGTCCGTAGCGGCGGAAACGTTTCGCACTCGCGATGTTTCCGGATTCGGCGTCGACCAGCGCCCACAGGTGATCGCCGCGCAGGCCGTCCGCTTCGATCGCTGCGGCGTCGATCCGTTCACCCCCGAACGACTTCACCGGATAACGCCACAACTGATCGATACGCACGACTCGCCAGCATACGGGGACCGGAGCGACCGCGGGGCGGGCCCGCTCCGCCGGTCCGAAACACGCCCGGGTATGACCTGAACCACAGTGTGGCTAGGGTGACGGTCATGACGGAGAACACGACACGACGATGGGGCCTGACCGTCCCGCTCGACGGCATCCCCCTGCCCGACCAGCGACGCATCATCGAAGAACTCCCCGACCTCGGGTACACGGACGTGTGGTCGTCCGAGGCCGGCGCCGCCGATGCGTTCACCCCGCTGACCCTCGCGAGCGTGTGGGCTCCCAGCCTGCGCCTGGGTACCGCGATCGTCCCCGTCTACACCCGCGGCCCCGCGACGCTGGCCATGTCGGCCGCGAGCCTCGCCGCCGCCGCACCCGGCCGCTTCGTGCTCGGGGTGGGCACCTCCTCCGACGTCATCGTGGAGAAGTGGAACGGCATCCCCTTCGAGGAACCGTTCAAGCGTGCCCGTGACACCCTGCGGTTCCTGCGTGCGGCGCTGGCGGGGGAGAAGGTCTCCGAGAAGTACGACACCTTCGCCGTCGACGGCTTCCGGGCCGGCGTCGTACCCGACCCGGCGCCGCCGGTGCTGCTGGCGGCACTGCGCCCGGGCATGCTGCGTCTGGCCGGGCGTGAGGCCGACGGCGCCATCATCAACTGGCTGTCCGCCGACGACGTCCGCACCGTGGCGCCCTACGTCCACGAGGGCGGCGAGAACAAGGAGATCGTCGCGCGGATCTTCGTGCTCCCCGGCTTCGACACCGAGACCGCCCGCGCCATCGGCCGACGCATGATCGCCGCCTACATGAACGTCCCCGTCTACCGGGCCTTCCACGAATTCCTCGGCCGTTCGGACGATTTCGCCGGCATGTGGAAGGCATGGGCGGAAGGCGACCGCAAGGCTGCCCTCGAAGCGATCCCGGACCACGTCGTGGACGCCCTCGTGATCCACGGCGAACCCGAGGCGTGCCGCGAGCACGTGGAGCGCTACGTCGAGGCGGGCGTGACCACCCCGGCCATCGCCCTGGTGCCCTCGGGCGATCCCGCACCGATGATCCGGGCGCTCGCCCCGCGCTGACGACCGGACGTCACGATTCGATGTCGGCGGTTAACGGCACCCGAGGGTGACGCGACAACTCCTGCAGATGCGCTGTGCAGGAGGCGACATGGCCGAGCCGACGTCGAGTACGGACCCGAACACGATCGCTCGTGTGACCGTGGTTGCCGACGACGGAGTGCCGTTGGCCGCCACGGTGACCGGACCGCGGGACGCGGATCTGACGCTGGTGTGCCTGCACGGCCACTGCCAGGACGCCGCGAGCTGGGATGCCGTCTGCGAATCGGTGGACCTGCCGGGTCTGCGCATCGTCCGCTACGACCAGCGAGGACACGGTCGTTCCGGGACCGGCGACGCCACCGCGTGCACGGTCTCCGGGATGTCCGACGACCTCGACGCGGTGCTCCGGACCCTCGCGCCGGACGGACCGGTGGTGCTGGCGGGATATTCGATGGGCGGCATGGTCGCACTGTCCTACGCCCGTCGTCACCCTGACGCCGTCGGCGACCGCATCGTGGGTGTCGGCCTGATCGCCACCGCAGCATCGGGACTCGCGGACGGCGGTATCGGACGCTATCTGCGGCATCCGGCCGCCTCCATCGTGCACCGGGCGGTGTCACGTGCACCGCGCGTCATGGAGCTGTCGAAGCGCGCCGGGGGTCGTGTGTGCATCGTCGCCGCCCGCAGACGCACCGAGGAATCATGGCTGCGGGTGGTCGGATCGGCGTTGTCGAACGAGACGTCCGTCGTCACGTGGTCGCGGTTGCTGGCCGACTTCGCGGTGCTCGACGAGTCCGCCGCCCTCGACGTGCTCGGGAGAGTGCCGGTGGTCGTCGCGGCGGGCACGGAGGACGTCTTCGTGCCCTTGTCGTTGTCGGAGGCGATGGCGGCGCGACTGCCGCACGCGAACCTCGTGCGGTTCGTCGGTGCCGGTCACCGCGTGCTCGCCGACCGTCCCGAGGAGGTCGCTCGCGCGCTGTCGGATCTGCTCGAGCAGATGCGCGCCCTGGACCCCGTCGGCCTGGGCCCCGTCGGCCTCGCTCAGCGCGAGCCGACGAGGGTCGCTTCCTGATCGGCGAGCAGTTTCCGAGGGACGAGCGCGAGCAGGAGCAGTGCCACGGCGACCGCGAAACACGCGACGAACCCGACGTGGGGTGCGGCGAGCGAGATGACGAAGGGCACCGCGAAACCCAGATAGATCAGGCAGTAGAAGACCGCGACGGTCTGTGCCAGCTCGTCCGGCGGAGCGATGTGCTCGACGGTGACGAGACCGGAGACGAGCAGCATGCCGTAACCCCCGCCGAGGAGGACGGCGGTGACGAGGACGGCAAGCACCGATACCGGGCCGTCGACGAGCACCGCGAGGCCGGCGGTCACGAAGCCCAGCACACCGAGGCCCACCCCCGTCCAGACGCCACGATCCTCACCGTGCCGGGTGATGCGCCGGGCCACGGGCTGGATCAACGCACCGGTGAGCAGGGTCAGGGCGGCGACCACACCGGTGAACGCGACGGCCACGCTGTCCACCCGATCCGAGACGATCGGCGGCATCGTCGCGAACGAGACGGTCGCGCATCCGAAGACCCACGGGGCCCACGGCACGACACCCCACCGGAAGCGCGGGGACGACAGGGTGGACAGACGCCACGAGCCCTGCACGGTGCGGGGCCGGTGCGCGTCGGGGACGGCCCACACCAGCACCATCGCGACCACCATCAGAGCGATGTGCACGAGATAGGGCAGACGGTCGGGGGCGGGTAGCCACTGCGCGATGAGACCGGCGAACAGGGCGCCACTGCCGAATCCCGCCGACAGTGAGACGGCGGCCCGGCGTGCTCCCACCCCCGGCCCCTCACTCAGTTCCTTCATCCAGGCGGTGCCGGCTCCGAACGCCATCCCGGACGCCAATCCGGCGAGGACCCGGCCGAGATACAGCAGCGCGGGGATGTCGGCACCCAGCAGCAGAACGATCGACGACACGATGCTCACCGGGATCATCGCCCGGATCACCGGACGACGCCCGATCCGGTCGGCCACGCGCCCGAAGTAGAGCAGGGCGGGGATCAACCCGACGATGTACGAGCCGAGCATGGCAGTGAACGAGTCACTGCCGAGTCCCAGGTGGTCGCGGTAGACGAGCTGCATCGGAGCGAACTGATTGGCGCCCCAGCTCACCGCGAACACGGCGAACGCGAGACGAGCCCAGGACGGAATCATTCCCCGATCCTCTCAGGCCCGTTCCGGCGGGAAAGTATCAACTCTTCACACCGCGGCGACCGGATTCCTGTGGAGTGTGGACGTAGGAGAGGGCCCGGAGTCGGCCATAGCGTTCTCGTCGAACGCAGACCAAGGAGGGCCAGTGACGGTAGACGGTCGATCCCCGACGCTCGACACCGAGCGCACCGGCACGTGGACCGGCGCCGACGCGCGGTCGATCGCCGCCATGGTTCGCGGCCGCGAGGTCACCGCCCGTCGGGTCGTCGAGGACCACCTCGCCCTGATCGCCGAGCAGAACCCGCGCCTCAACGCGATCGTCACCGTCGCGGCGGAGAGTGCCCTCGCCGAGGCCGACGCTCTCGACCAGCGCCTCGACCGCGGCGAGGTGGCCGGTCCGCTCGCCGGGGTGCCGTTCACCGTCAAGGACCTCATCGCCACCGCGGGCGTGCGCACGACGGCCGCCTCGAGGGCGCTGGCCGACAATGTCCCCGTCGTCGATGCACTGGCCGTCGCCGCGATGAAGGCGGCCGGCGCGATCCTCGTCGGCAAGACCAACACGCCCGAATTCGGGACCTCCGGGCTTACCGACAACGAGATGTTCGGACCGGCCGTGAACCCGCTCGGCAGCCCCGAGTCGCCGCGCTCGCCCGGCGGATCCAGCGGGGGCGAAGCCGCGTCGATCGCGTCGGGCATGAGCGTCCTCGGACTGGGCACCGACTTCGGCGGGTCCGTGCGCTGGCCCGCGCACTGCACCGGCCTGTGCTCGATCCGCCCCACCGTCGGCCGGGTGTCCGCGGACGGCCAGTACCCGGGGGTGCTCGTCGGCGACCACGTGCGGGCCAATCCCACGACGGTGCACGGCGCGCTGCAGACCGTCGGACCCATGGCGCGGAACCTCGACGACCTCGTCCTCGCCCTGCGCGTGATCTCCGAACCGCACGTCGCGTGGACCGATCCGGCGACCGTCGACGTCGACGCTCTGACGATCACCTGGGCGGACGGGGACGGCACGGTCCCCGTCGTCGACGAGATCGTGGACGTCGTCCGGGAGAGCGCGCGGCGCCTCGGTGCCCGTGAATACCGCGGGTCGGCTCTGGTCGAGGGGAACGAGCTGTTCGGGCGATTGCGGGCCACCCAGACCCACGCCGACATCGATGCGCTGGCAAGCTCCGACCGCTTCGGTGCCGTCATCCGCGACTTGCTGTCCACGGCCGGTCGCGCCGAGCATCGGGAGGTGGAGGGCTTCTGGGCGTGGCGCACCGCGCTGGTCCATCGGTTGCTCGGCGAGATGGGCGACGTGCTGGTGCTGCCGGTCGCGTCCATCGGGGCGCCTCCGCTCGGCGACGATCGTTTCGCTGTCGGCGACCGGCTGCTCACCTGGCAAGAGGCGCTGGCGAGCTGCCGCACGATCAGCGTCACCGGTTTCCCGTCCGTCGTCGTCCCTGTCGGGCAAACGAGCGACGGCCTGCCCCTCGGCGTGCAGATCGTCGCGCGCCCCTTCCACGACCACGTCGCGCTGGCCGTCGCCGCGCGTCTGTGACACACCGGTAAGGAGGCCGCTGTGCGGGACATTCTCGACGAGCTGTCGCGATGGTTCGACGACGGTGAGACGTTCGCGCTCGCGACCGTCGTGCGCACCTGGAAGTCGTCGCCGCGCGAACCCGGCGCCGCGATGGCCGTCTCGCAGTCGGGCGAAGTGGTGGGCAGTGTGTCGGGAGGCTGCATCGAAGGCGCCCTGTACGACATCGCGGGTGACGTGCTCGCCGACGGGCGCGCACGGACCGAGGTCTTCCGCGTCACCGACGACGATGCCTTCGGAGTAGGTCTGACCTGCGGCGGCACCATCGAGGTGTTCGTGCAGCGGGTCGATGCCGCCATTTATCCAGAGTTCACCGAGGTGGCACGGCGGATCGGGGCGGGAGAGCCGGTCGCCGTCGTCACTGACCGCGAGTCCGCCGGCCATCGTGTGGTCACCCTCGACGGGGACGACGGCACCGATCCCGAAGCCGAGGTGCGCCTGCGCCTGTCCTACGGCGATTCGGAGGTCTACGTCGACGAGGTGCGCGGGCAGATCGTGGAGATCTTCGCGCCGCGACCGCGGATGTACGTCTTCGGTGCCATCGACTTCGCGTCCGCCCTGTGCACGCTGGGGAAGTTCGCCGGTTACCGCGTGACGGTGATCGACGCCCGGCCCGTCTTCGCGACGCCCGCCCGGTTCCCCGACGCCGACGAGGTCGTGGTGGCGTGGCCGCACGTCTTCCTCGAGTCGGCGCCGATCGACCCCACCACGGTCGTCGCGGTGCTCACCCACGACGAGAAGTTCGACATCCCGCTGCTCGAACGCGCCCTCCGCTGCGAGGCCGGATACATCGGGGCGATGGGCAGCCGCTCCACGCACGAGCGCCGCGTCGCCCTGTTGCGCGAGGTCGGTCTGTCCGCCGACGAACTGGGACGACTGCACTCGCCGATCGGACTCGATCTCGGGGCGCGCACCCCGGAGGAGACGGCCGTGTCGATCCTCGCCGAGATCCTCGTGAGCACGCGCGGTGCCACCGGGCGCAGCCTCGCGACACTGCGCGGACCCATCCACCGGGTGCCGGCGGGACGCGCTGCCCGACCTGCGGATTGTCCGCCTGCGATTGACGGTGTTGCGGCAGCCCTCTAATGTCACGTGTCTCCCATGCGGGGGTGAACGACTGGCAGGTGGACGGGTATTGCTGTGACGGTGCGCAAGGCTGAGAAACCGGGGCCCAGCGCATCCGAACCGGGACGCAGCGCAGCCGATCCGGAGGACAGCGCAGCGGTCGTATTCGAACCCTGCCTGCTCGCAGACGTCGTCTCCTCGGGTCTCCTCGTCGCACCGACGGTGCTCGCCGGTGACGTCTCCACGGCGCGACCCGTCACCGGGATCGCGGTGATGATGCTCCCCGAGATCGGTCCCTGGTTGCGTCCGGGGCTGCTGCTCGTCACCTCCACCACCGTGCTCGCGCGACTCGCCGTGCCGGTCGCCGACTTCCTGGCGCGGCTGGACCGGAGCGAGGTCTCGGCACTTGTGGTCCGGCTCGACACCGGACATCCGCTGCCGCAGGGTCTCACGGACGACGTTCCTCTCCCGGTGCTGACGACGCCGGAGGAGGTCGTTGCGGATCACCGTCTCGCGCGGGGTCTCCGCGACATGGCCGTCGCTCAGGTGGAAGCGGTCTTCGAGGCGGATCACCTCCGTCGCGGGCTGCTCGAGATCGTCATGGCGGGCGGTGGGCACAGGGCGCTTGCCGAAGGCATTTCGCGCCGGCTCGGCGGGGCGGTCCTCATCACCACCCCGGACGGACGCCAGACCTACAGGGCCGGGAGGGAATCCGACTTCGCCTGGCTGTCCTCGACAGCGGCGGTCGACCCGACTGGCCGGGTGCGCACCGATTCGATCGAGGGCGGTCTCGGTCTGCACCGCTTCGGCGACGAGTACGTGGCGATCGCCGCGATCTCCGCCAACGGTATCGACCACGGTCGGCTTGTATTCTTCTGTCCCGCACGCGATCTCTCCGCCCCTGATCTGTATCTCGTGGAGCAGGCGGCGACGGTGTGTGCGCTCGTCGTCAGCCGCGAACTCGCGGTGTCCGCGGTCGAGGAGAAGCACCGGGCCAACTTCGTCCGGGACCTGTTGCGCGGCCGCGCCGGTGAACCCGAACAGGTGATCGTGCACGCGCAGATGTTCGGCTGGAATCTCGACCGCCCGGTGGTGGTGGTCGCCGTCGAACCCGATCGCGTGGACGACGATTCCTCGGCGGCACCGGCGCGACTGCCCGTCGTGGAACGGCAGGCCCGCGCGTTCGCGGGTGCGCTGGCCGGCCGCGATTCCGGAGCGTCCGTCACAGCTCTGGCGACCGAGACCGTCGTACTCATGGGTGAGGGCAGCGACACGATGACTCTCGTGCACGAACTCGTCGCCCAGGTGCGCGGAGCCGGCGGGGGAGGGCGTCGCCCGTTCGGTGTGGGGGTCTCGCGTGCGTCGTCGTCCACCGACGATCTGCCGGCGCTCTACGCCCAGGCGCGCACGGCACTCGAAGTGGGACGCAAGATCTCCGGTCCGTGGGCGGTGACCCATTTCGACGATCTGGGTGTGTACCGGTTGCTGAGCCTCGTCGAGGACACCGAGGAACTCGAATCGTTCGCGCGCGAGACGCTCAAGGAACTGACCGACGGCACGGCCGAGGCGCAGGACATGTGCCGTACCCTCGAGGTGCTCCTCGCCACCAACATCAACATCGCAGAAGCCGCGCGCCAGTTACATTTTCATTACAACACCCTGCGCTATCGTGTGGCGAAACTCGAAAAGATCCTCGGTCCCTTCACTGAACAGCCCGAACTGCGGTTGGACCTTTCGCTCGCGCTCAAGATCATCGCGATGCGCGGAATCGATTCCTGACGATCAACCACCGATCTTGCCAATTTCGGAGGGTCGCTCATGGCAGATTCCTCCCACGCCGGGCCGCAGCTGCTCCGTTAGCGTTTGCGGCTACCGAAGTACACGTGTGATCGGCAACACAGACGTAACAATCCGCGTGAACTCTATCGGCACCCACACTCTGCTGAAAGGTCCGATATGCCCATCTGGACAGTGCACGGAGACGGCAAGAACATAGAACCGGGTCAGGTCGTGGCGCCGATGGAGCGCCTGAGTTGGGGCCGCACGATCGGTCTGGGCGGCCAGCACGTGGTGTCGATGTTCGGCGCCACCTTCGTCTTCCCGATCATCATGGGTCTCAACCCGCAACTGGCAGTGATGCTCTCGGGCTTCTGCACCCTGTTCTTCCTCGCCGTCGTCAAGGGCCGGATCCCCAGCTACCTGGGTACCTCCGCGGCCTTCGTCGGCGGCATCGCCGCGATCTACGCCCAGGGCGGCTCGCCGTCGGAGGTCACCGGCGCGATCATGGTCTCCGGACTCGTGCTCGCCGCGATCGGTGTGGTGATCCACTTCCTCGGCGGCTCGCTGGTCTTCAAGATCCTGCCGCCGGTCGTCACCGGTGCGGTGGTCATGCTCATCGGCTTCAACCTGGCACCGGTGGTGGCCGGCACCTACTGGCCGCAGGATCAGTGGGTCGCGCTGACGGTGATGATCGCGCTGATCGTGGGCAGCGTCGTGCTGCGCGGATTCCTCGGTCGCGTCGCCATCTTCCTGGCACTGCTGTTCGGCTACGCACTGTCCTGGGTTCTCGACCGCATCAGCGGACCGATCACCTCCTACGACGCCGGCGCCGACGCCGTCACCGAACACTTCCGCGTGAACTGGGAAGGCGTTGCGTCCGCTCCGTGGTTCGGTCTGCCGCCGTTCACGGACGAAGCCGCCGGTGTCGTCGGCATCCACGCCCCGTCGTTCAGCCTCACCTTCATCGTGCTCGTCCTGCCCGGTGTCATCGCCCTGATCGCCGAGAACGCCGGACACGTCAAGGCGGTCGCCGAGATCACCAAGACCGACCTCGACCCCATGATGGGACGCGCACTGGCCGGTGACGGTCTCGCCACGGCCCTCGCCACCGGTGTCGGCGGTTCCCCGACGACGACCTACGCGGAGAACATCGGCGTCATGGCCGCGACCCGCGTGTACTCGACGGCGGCCTACGCGGCAGCCGGCGTCATCGCCATGCTCCTCGGCTTCTCCCCGAAGTTCGGTGCGGTCATCTCCGCGACTCCGGGTGGCGTGCTCGGCGGCATCACCGTGGTCCTCTACGGCATCATCGGCCTGCTCGGCGCCAAGATCTGGAAGGAGAACGGCGTCGACTTCGGCGACCCGCGCAACCTCATGCCCGTCGCGGCCGGCCTGATCATCGCGATCGGCGATACCAGCCTCCAGTTCACCGATACGTTCTCGCTGAGCGGCATCGCGCTGGGCACCATCGTCGTGATCGGTCTCTACCACCTCTGCCGGGTCATCGCCCCCAAGGACATCGCACCCGAGGATCCCGATACCCCCTCCGATCAGGGAGAACCTGTCCGGACGGAGCCCGATCCCGACGGCGAGAGCGGCGCGGGGAGGGTGAAGGAGTTCGCGTGACCTCTATTACATCTGACATTGTCGACCGGTGAGCTTTGTCACTTCTCCACGAAACGTCGATCGCACTATGCGGGCAGGATCTGTTCAATGAAACCGTCGCCACTCACCTATCACCGACCGCGGTCGATCGATGAAGCCTGCGAGATCCTTGCAGGGGTCGCGCACGAGGGCAAAGTGCTCGCCGGCGGCCAGTCACTGATTCCGCTGCTGTCGATGCGCCTGGCGGCACCGGCTCACCTCGTCGACATCGGCTCGATCCCGCGCCTCGACGCGATCTCCGCTTCGTCGGAACTCGGCGTCACCTTCGACGCGCTCACCACCCACGCAGCGCTCGAATCCGATCCGACGGTCGCGCGGGTCCAACCCCTGCTGGGCCGCGCGCTCCGCCTGGTGGCGCACCCGACCATCCGCAATCGCGGAACGACCGTCGGCTCGATCGTCCACGCCGATCCGTCTGCGGAGATGCCGGCCGTGCTGTCGCTGCTCGGCGGAACGCTCACCGTCCGCTCCGTGCGCGGAGTCCGGCAGATCCCCGCCTCGGAGCTGTTCGCCGGGCCGCTCGAATCGACCCTCGAAGCCGACGAGATCGCGACCAGCGTGACGGTGCCGGCGGCGCGTCCGGGTACCGGCACCGCCATCGACGAGATCGCACGACGCCACGGCGACTACGCCCTCGTCGGCGTGGTCGCGCAGGTGGAGGTCGAGGACGGCGCGGTGACGTCCGCCCGGATGACCTACGTCTCCGCGGGAGAGCTCGGGCAGGTCGTCGACTACACCGACATCCTGCGCGGGGCCTCGGCGCACGACGAGCGCGACCCGCTCTGGCAGCAGGTCGCGGAGAAGGCACGCGAGACCGTCGAGACGGAGGCGGACATCCACGCCACCGACCGTTACCGGTCACAGCTGGTGGCGGCACTGACCGGCCGTGTCGGCTTCGCGGCCGCGCAGGACGCGATCCGCGACGACACACGGGTACCGATGCACACGGGAGGAAGTCGATGACGAGTTCGATCCACAAGGGTGGTCGCGACGCCTCGCGGCGGACCGTCGCCGAACAGGTCGACGAGCTGCAGGCGGAGACCGGCGAGCACCACGTCGCCGTGACCTTCACCCTCAACGGCGTGACGCAGACGGTGGTGCTGCCCTCGCGCACGCTGGCATCGGACGCGATCCGTCATCACCTCCGCCAGACCGGCACCCACGTGGGATGCGAGCACGGTGTGTGCGGCGCGTGCACGGTGCTGCTCGACGGCAAGCCGGTGCGGTCGTGCCTCGTGCTCGCCGCGAGCCTCGAGGGCCGCTCGGTGACGACGGTCGAGGGGCTCGTCGAACCGGACGGCACCCTGCATCCCGTGCAGGAGGCGTTCGTCGACTGTCACGGTCTGCAATGCGGTTTCTGCACACCGGGATTCGTCACCACGATCGCCGCCTTCCTCGAGGAGAACCCATCGCCCACCCACGAGGAGGCGACCGAGGCGATCGCGGGCAATCTGTGCCGGTGCACGGGCTATCAGAACATCCGGGCGGCCGTGTTGCGCGCCGCCGAGATCAAGCGTGAACGGTCCGGAGGCTCACCGCTCGGCCCCGACAGCGAGGCGGCCCGTGCCTCGCTCGATGCCAAGGTTCGCGGCACCACCGCTCCGGTCGGAGGAAAGGCAGGACGAGCATGACCAGTGTCTCCGATTCGCCGGTCTCCAGCTCGGTCTCGACGAGCACGACGACCGACCTCGCTCCCGCCGACATCGGCGGTGCCACCGAGTCGGGCAAGTCGTTCGGCAAGCCCATCCCGCGCGTGGAGGACAACCGGCTCGTCAGCGGCAACGGTCGCTATCTCGACGATCTCGGGCACGGCGCGCTCGCCGCGGCCTTCGTCCGGTCGCCGCACGCCCACGCCCGCATCCTCGACATCGCCGTCGACGCGGCTCTCGAACTGCCGGGCGTGCACGCCATCTACACCTACGACGATCTCGAGGCCGACTCGCCCGAGATGGCCGAGAACCTCCCGCTGCTCATCCCGCACCCCGCGATCACCGCTCCGCGCAACGGATATCCGCTCGCGAAGGACGAGGTGAACCATGTCGGCGAGGCGATCGTGATGGTCGTGGCGGACAACCGGTACATCGCCGAGGACGCCTGCGCGCTGATCGACATCACCTACGAGGCCCTTCCGGCCGTGGTCGGTGTCGACACCGCACGCAACGCCGCGCACGTCGTCCACCCGGATGTGCCCGACAACGTCGCGGCGCATCTCCAGCACGGTTTCGGCGACATCGAGGCCGAACTCGCCGCGGCACCGCACACGCTGACCCTCGACCTCGAGATCGAACGTTCGGCGTCGATGCCGATGGAGGGCAAGGGCGTCTACGCGCGCTGGGACGACGACGAGAAGGCGCTGACCTTCTGGACGTCCACCCAGACCTCGACGTCCGCCCGTGCCGCGATCGCAGCGCGACTGGGCATGGCACACAACAAGGTTCACTGCATCGCCCCCGACGTCGGTGGTGGTTTCGGTGTGAAGATCGTCCACCCGTGGCCCGAGGAGGTCATGGTCACCTGGGCTGCGCGCAAGCTGGGGCAGGCGGGGATCTCCAACGAGGTCAAGTGGGTCGAGGACCGGCGCGAGCACTTCGTCTCCAGCGCCCACGAGCGCGGGCAGATCCACGAGGTCACCGTCGGGTTCGACGACGACGGCCGGCTGCTGGCCTTCGACTTCTCGATCTGGCACGACAACGGCGCGTACCTGCCGTACGGCATCATCGTGCTGCTCAACACCTCCACCCAGGTGCTCGGCCCCTACAAACCGCGCGCCTTCCGGGTGGACGCCTACTCGCTGTACACCAACACGGTCATCGTCACGCCCTACCGCGGCGCTGGACGACCCCAGGGAGTGTTCGCGATGGAGCGGGCGATGGACGCCATCGCCAAGCATCTCGGCAAGGATGTCCTCGAGGTCCGCGAGACCAACTTCATCCGCCCCGAGGAGATGCCCTACGACTTCCACCTGATCTTCCAGGACGGTCGCCCGCTCATCTACGACACCGGCGACTACCAGGCCGGAATGGACAAGCTCAAGAAGCTCATCGGCTGGGACGAGTTCGCGGAGTACAAGGAACGTGCCCGCGCCGAGGGTCGCCGCGTCGGCATCGGTGTGGGAGCGTACGTCGAGGGCACGGGACCGGGCCCGTACGAGGGTGCGCACGTGCTCATCGAGACCTCGGGCAAGGTCAAGGCCGCCACGGGCCTGACCACCCAGGGCCAGGGACATCAGACCTCCTTCGCGCAGATCGTCGCGGACGATCTCGGTGTGCCGGTCTCCGACGTCGAGATCGTCACCGGCGACACCCGCCGATTCGGTTATGCGGTCGGCACGTTCGCCTCGCGCGGTGCCGTGATGTCCGGATCCGCCTTCCACGTCGCCGCGCAGATGGTGGCGGAGAAGGCGAAGAAAATCGCCGCGGAACACCTCCACGCCAACGTCGCCGATCTCGAACTGCGCGAGGGGCACGTGTGCGTGGTGGGCACCGAACCCGGCGCGGAGGGCACCTCGATCCCGCTCGGTGTCGTGGCCGTACTGTCGAACCCGCTCCGCTACGCCTTCGACGACGCCTCCCGTCGCGCAACGGGTTTCGCGAACGCCGAGACCGACATGTCGGTGCCGCCCGTCCTCGAGGGTGAGCAGCCCGGCCTGGAGGCGACCGGCTACTACTCGCCGCCCACGTCGACGTTCGCGTCGGGAATCCACGCGGCGATCGTCGAGACCGATCCCGTCACCGCAGAGATCCGCGTGCTCCGGTACGCGGTGGTGCACGACTGCGGCAACGTCATCAACCCGCGCATCGTCGAGGGCCAGGTGCAGGGCGCGGTCGCGCAGGGCATCGGCGGCGCGCTCTACGAGAAGATCGTCTACGACGAGCACGGGCAGATGCTCAACGCGTCGTACATGGACTTCCTCATGCCCTTCGTGACGGAGATGCCCGACTCGCTCGAGATGGACCACACCGTCACCCCGTCCGCACTCAATCCCCTCGGAATGAAGGGCGCCGGCGAGGCCGGTGTCATCCCGACCTCGGCAGTGATCGCCGCGGCCGTCGAGGACGCGGAGGGCATCCCGATCACCAGCATGCCGATTTCCCCCTCGGAGTTGTTCGAGCTGCGTCTGACCCACGCGGCATCCCGAAACAAGGAGAACGAATGAGAATCGCCGGTACCGCGCAACTGCAGGCACCCCCCGACGTGGTGTACGACAGCCTGCAGGACGGCCGTGTTCTCGCGGCGACGATCCCGGGCGTGCAGTCGCTCGAGCAGATCAGCGACAACCACTACAAGCTCTCCATCACCGCCGGGGTGGCCTCCATCAAGGGCACCTACGACGGGGAAGTGGTTCTGTCGCAGCAGAATCGCCCCGAATCGTTCGTCATGACGGCATCGGGTTCCGGTGCTCCGGGAACGGTCAAGGCCGATGTGGCGGTGCGTCTCGAAGAGCGTGACGGCGGCACCGTGCTCACCTACGACGCGGACGCGGTCGTCGGCGGCATGGTCGGGGGCGTCGGACAGCGGATGATCACCGGTGTCGCGAAGAAGATGGCCGGCGTGTTCTTCAACGGCATCGACGGTGTGATCGCCAACGGTCTGCCGACGGCACCGAGTGCGCCCGAAGCCGCAGCCGTCACGGCCGTGAACGGAGCCGAGGTGGCCGAGGTCGCCGAGGGTGCGGGTGTGAGGACCACCGCGCTGCCCGTGGCTGCCGCGGCAACTGCACCGGCACCGGCCGGATCGCCTTCGGCAGCAACGGTTCTGCTGTCCGCGGGAGTGGGCGCCGGCATCGCCCTGGCGGGCGTCGCCCTGGGAGCGATCCTCGCCCGACGCTGACCTTCTCGTCGAACACCTACGGCACCCCCGGGCCACCACGGCCCGGGGNNNCCGTCGTCTGCAGGTGGCAGGTGCACGAACCCCGAACTCCAGGCGACGAGTTCGGCGAGATGTGACAAAGAAACACCGCCGCTGAGCGGGTGGAATGTCATCAGACGTCAGGTGGGACACCGGCGAGAAGAACCCAGGAGGAAACATGGGATCCAGGAAGATTCGGGTCGGCATCGATACCGGTGGAACATTCACGGACGTGGTCGCGGTGGACGACGAGTCCGGCGCCATCGTCACCACGAAGACCCCGTCGACACCGCAGGATCCGGCCATCGGCTTCCTCGCCGGCATCGAGAAGGTCCTCGCGCAGCTCGGCGAGACCGGCGACGCGATCGACGCCGTCAGCCACGGCACCACCGTCGCGACCAACAAGCTCCTCGAGGGCAAGGTCGGCACCCTCGGATTCATCACCACCGAGGGCTACGAACACGTCCTCGAGATCGCCCGCCAGTCGGTCCCCGACGGCTACGGCAACTCCTACTTCTGGGTCAAGCCCGACCGCATCGTGCCGGCCGACCGTGTCCGCACCATCCGTGGCCGTCTCGCCTACGACGGCAGCGAGATCCGTCCCCTGAACGAGGACGATGTCCGCGCCGCCGCCCGCTTCTTCAAGGACCGCGAGATCCTCACCGTCGGCGTGTGCCTCATGCACTCCTACGCCAACCCCGAGCACGAGCGCCGCGTCCGCGACATCCTCATGGAGGAGTACCCGGAGGCGACCGTGAGCATCTCCAGCGAGGTGCTGCGCGAGTACCGCGAGTACGAGCGGTCCATCACGACCCTCGTCGACGCCGCGGTCAAGCCCAACATTCGGAACTACGTCAACAACATCGCGAACCGTCTGCGCGAGTTCTCCTCCGCCGAGGGCGAGCAGCGCGACATCCCGTTCTACGTGATGAAGTCCAACGGCGGCGTGCTCTCGGCCAAGGAGGTCGTGCACCAGCCGATCACCACCGTGCTCTCCGGCCCCGCAGCCGGCGCCCTGGGCGCGGCCCTGATCGCCGGTGTCGCCGGTGTCGACCAGGTGCTGACCTGCGACGGTGGCGGCACCTCGACGGACGTCACCGTGGTCGTCGGCGGCGAGCCGGCCCTCACCACGGAAGGTCGCGTGGGTGTCTACCCGTCCAAGATCCCGATGATCGACGTGGTGACCGTCGGTGCCGGTGGCGGCTCCATCGCATGGATGACCCCCGAGGGCACCCTGCGTGTCGGCCCGCAGTCGGCCGGCGCCGATCCCGGACCCCTGTGCTACGGCAAGGGCGGTAACGAGCCGACCATCACCGACGCCCACGTCCTGCTCGGCCGCATCCCTCCCCACCTGCTCGGCGGTGAGATCCCGCTCGACACCGAACTCGCCCGCAAGGGCGTCGAGGAGCTCGCGCACCGTCTCGGCCTCGAGTTCGAGGCGTGCGCCACGGGCATCCTCGAGGTGTCGGCCTGGAACCAGGCCAACGCGCTGCGGCAGATCACCGTCAAGCGCGGTCTCGACGTCCGCGACTTCACCCTGGTGACCTTCGGCGGATCCGGTTCGCTGCTGGCCTGCCGCCTCGTCGACATCCTCGGTCTCAAGGACGTCCTCGTGCCGCTCGAGCCCGGCAACGTCTCGGCCTTCGGGCTGCTCACCGTCGACGTCCGCAACGACTACGTGCAGACGCACGTCAGCCGCCACGACCGGTTGGAGATCGAGGAGCTGCAGGCCGGACTCGACGCCCTCGCGGCCGAGGCCGAACGTGCCCTCGAGGACGAGGGATTCGGACCCGACCAGCGGCAGTACGCCCGCTCGGCGGACCTGCGCTACTTCGGCCAGGCCTTCGAGGTGCGTGTGCCGGTCGGCGACGGCCCCATCACCCAGGAACTGATGGACGAGGCGGCCGAACGCTTCCACCAGGCCCATCGCGAGCTCTACGGCTACGACTTCCGCAACGATCCCCACCAGCACGTGGAATGGGTCAACCTCCGCGTCAGCGGCATCGGACCCATCAAGCGACCGGAACTCGCCGAGATCGCCCCGGGCACGGGTGCGGACGCCGCCCTCACCGGCACCCGCGAGGCGTACTTCGACGAGTGGGTCACCACCCGCGTGTACGACCGCGCCCGCCTCGGTGCCGGCGACGAACTCGAAGGTCCCGCCGTGATCGAGGAATTCAGCTCGACCATCCCGGTCCACCCCGGATTCCGCGCTCGCATCGACTCTTTCGGCAACATCCGCCTCACCAAGACATCCGACTCGAACGGAGCCACCCGATGACTGCGACTCTCGAACCCGCCGTGGCCACGACGCGCAAGCCCTTCCGGCTGACCGACGCTTCGGGCACCGCTCCCGATCCGGTGCTCGTCGAGATCGTCGCCGGTTACCTCGCCAGCGTCGAGATGGAGGTGGAGACCTCCATCTCCCGAACCTCGCGCTCGCCGATGATCCGCGACGCCCACGACTTCCGTGCCGGCATCCACGATCGCAACCTGCGCAAGCTCACCGGTCGTTCGTACTCGGCGCTCGTGCATCCGGTGGCGCGGGACTTCCCGCTCGAGACGATGAAGCCCGGCGACGTCTTCTTCCACAACGACGTCTACCTCTCCGAAGGCGGCATCGGCCACCTCCCCGACCTGTGCGTCACCGTGCCGGTCTTCGCGACCCGCCCCGGCGACACCGAGCCCTCGGTGGTCGCGTTCGTGCAGGCCTTCGGCCACCACGACGACATCGGCGGTTGCTGCCCCGGCTCCATGCCGTCGGGTGCGACCACGGTGTACGAGGAGGGACTGATGGTCCCGCCGATCAAGCTGTGGGACCAGGGCGTTCCGAACGAGGCGGCGCTGCGGATCATGACCCGCAACTCCCGCATGCCCGACTCGCTCGCCGCGGACCTCGACGCCGAGTGCTCGGCGTGCCTCATGGGCGCGCGCCGGCTGTCGGAGCTGTTCGAGCGCTACGGTGTCGAGACCGTCGAGGCCTGCTTCGACGCGATCCTCGACGCCACCACGGAGACGTACCGCCGCGAGATCCTCAGCAAGATCCCGGTGGGCACGTACACCTGGGAGGACTACGCCGAGCACGACGGTGTGGACGAGCCCATGCTGCACGTGCAGCGCATCACCCTCACCAAGACCTCCCCGGAGGACGAGGGCGGCGAGCGTCTGATCCTGGACTTCAACGGCACCGGTCCGCAGGCGAAGGGGCCGATCAACCACTGCGGTGACTACGCCGACGGCAACTTCCTCATCAAGTGGCTGGCGCCGATCCTCCGCAACCTGGCCGACACCCCGGACCGCATGGCGGAACTGGACGTCAACGAAGGTGTCGTGCCGCTGATCGAGATGAAGTTCCCGGAGCCGGGCACGCTCATCACGCCGATCTTCCCCGCCCCCACCAACGCTCGCACGTTCGTGATCCTGCGTCTGCTCGGTGTGCTCTCCGGTGTGGTCGCCAAGGCGGTCGACGGCAACATGCCCGCCGACCAGGAGACCATTCGCTACACCGGTGTGTACGGCGAGGACTTCGACGGCCACTCGTACCTCATGCGTGAGGTGCTCGGTGGCGGCTCCGGCGGCCGGCACTACGCCGACGGTGAGGACACCATCCACGTGGTGCCCGACTCGCGGAACCTGCCCACGGAGTTCACCGAGAGCCGTTTCCCGTTCATCGTCGAGAAGCTGGGTCTGGCAATCGATTCCGGTGGAGCCGGTCGCTACCGCGGTGGTCTCGGCTACGAGAAGCACATCCGCATGCTCAAGGACGCGAACTTCATGTCCATCGCGGACCGTTCGATCCTTGCGTGCTGGGGCGTCAAGGGCGGCAAGGCCGGCAAGCCGTTCTCCGTCACCCTCGATCCCGGCGGCCCGAACGAGCGTGAGTTCGACGCTCTCACGGACGCCGAGCCGATCAAGGCCGGCGAGGTCGTGCGCATCCGCACCACCGGCGGCGGTGGCTGGGGCGACCCGCTCGATCGTCCGATCGACGAGGTGGTCCGGGACGTGCTGTGGCGCAAGGTGTCCGTCGAGGGCGCCCGCGACGACTACGGTGTGATCCTGAAGGACACCTCGGCCGACGAGCCCGTCGCCGACGTCGAGGCCACCGAGGCGCTGCGTGCGCAGATGCGCGCCGAGCGCGGCGAGGAGGAGCCCTTCTTCGACCGCGGTCCCGGTTACGCCCGCCTGTCGGGTGGTGCCGAGTTCGCCGAGTACGACTTCATCGGCAACTGATGTCGACGACGACCCATCGCTCCCGCGGCACCGATCTCGCAGTGATCGGTGCCGCGGGGAAGACCGGAACGGCTGTCGTCGCGGCGCTGGAGACAGCAGACACGACCCCCGTCCGCCGAGTGGTGCACACCGCTCGACGGGCGGGGGATCGTGCTGTCGACCTCGAGACGGGTGCCGGGCTCGTCGACGCGCTGTCGGGCTGCCGCGGCGTCTACTTCATCGCCCCGAACATGCACCCCGACGAGCCGGCGCTGTTCGAACGGTTCCTCGAGGCGGTGGCCGAGGCCGGAGTGGATCACGTCGTCTACCACTCCGTCGCCTGGCCGTACACGCCGGCGATGCCGCACCACCTCGACAAGGCCCGGTGTGAGGACATCCTGCACGCCTCGGGTGTGCGGTGGACCGTGCTGCAGCCCTGCGCGTACACGGAGAACTTCGCGTCCGTGCTCGACGGATCGGTCGACGCACTCGACGTCCCCTACGACCCCGACGCGCCGTTCTCGTTCGTCGCCCTGTCGGACGTCGCGGCGGTGGCGGCCCGTGTCCTCATCGAGGGCGCGGACGTCCATCATGGCGCCACCTACGAGCTCGGGGGACCGGACGCGGTGAGTGTGCGGCAGCTGTGCGCGGTCGCCGGGCGGTCGGTGGAGATCGAGCAGGTGTCCGTCCCTGTGTGGATGGAGCGCCACGGCCGCGACCTGCCCGCAGATGCCCGCGAGCGTCTCGCGGCGATGTTCGGCTTCTACGACGATCAAGGCTTCGTCGCAGGGAGCGCCGTCACGGCGGCGCTGCTCGGCCGGGAGCCTGCCCGCGTCGCGGATCTCGTCTCGTCGATGCCGCGCCGGTAACCCGTCGGTGGTGTAGGAAAGGGAACGTGACGGATCGCTCTGCGGACGGCCCCGACGCCGTCGACACCCTGCCCCCGCCCGTGCTCATCGCTGTCGACGAGGCCAGCGGTATCGGGGTGCTCACCCTCGACCGCCCGAAGCAGCGCAACCCGCTGTCGGTGGAGACGATGCGCGAGGTCATCGCCGGTCTGACGGCGCTCGCGGCCGACTCGAAGGTGATCGTGGTCCGCGCGGAAGGCCCGGTGTTCTCGGCCGGGCACGACCTGCGGCAGATGATCGGACGCACGCTCGACGAGGAACGTGCGATCTTCGAGACGTGCAACGAGATGATGCGGACGGTGCAGTCGATCCCTCAACCGGTGATCGCGTCGGTGCAGGGCACGGCGCTCGCGGCGGGATGCCAGCTCGTCGCTGCGTGCGATCTCGCCGTCGCTGCCGGCGACGCCCGCTTCGGCACCCCGGGTGTGCGGATCGGGTTGTTCTGCTCCACGCCGATGGTCGCGGTCAGCCGCGCGATCGGACGCAAGCGGGCGCTGCAGATGCTGCTGACCGGCGACACCATCGATGCGGAGACCGCCGCCGACTGGGGGCTGGTGAACTACGTCGTCGAACCGGAGACACTGGAGACCGCGACCACCGAGCTCGCCCTGAAGATCGCCACGTCGTCCCCCGCGACGATGCGGATCGGCAAGGAGGCGTTCTACCGGCAGATCGATCTGCCGCAGGAGACGGCCTATGCCGCGATGGCGGAGACGATGGCGTCGAACGCGATGATCGACGACGCGCAGGAGGGGATGACGGCCTTCCTCGAGAAGCGGGCCCCGGTCTGGAAGGGCCGTTGATCCCGAGCGATCGCTAAGTCTGGACTAGTTGGTTGGACGTCCTATAAAGTTCGCTGCATGACCCCCGATCCGCGTCAGAGCACCGTCGACGGCATCCTCCACCGCACCGCCGCACGCTATCCCGCCCGCGTCGCGCTCCGCTTCGGCGACCGGCAGTTCACCTACCGGGAACTCGACGACGCCGTCACCCGCGCCGCCGCACATCTGCTCTCGTTGGGCCTGTCCAAGGGCGACCGCGTGGCCGCCTACGGCACCAACTCCGACGGCTACGCGATCGGATATCTCGCCGCTGCCCGCGCCGGCCTGGTGCACGTGCCGATCAACTACGCACTGCGCGGCGAGGAACTGTCGTACCTGCTCGGCCAGTCGGGGGCGAAGGCCGTGCTCGTCGACCCGGCGCTGCGGGACAACCTCGACGCCGTCCTGGCCGACGTGCCGGCCGAGACCGTCGTCCTGCTCCGCGACGCCGACGATTCCCTGGTGACGGTCACGCAGAGCGGCGACGTGCCGACGCTCGACGTGGCGGTGGCCGACACCGACCTCGTCCAGCTCCTCTACACCTCGGGCACCACGTCGAAGCCCAAGGGCGCCATGATGACCCACCGGGCGCTCACCTTCGAATACATGTCGTCGATCGAGGCGCTCGACCTGTCGGCCGGCGACGACCCGCTCGTGTGCATGCCGCTCTACCACTCCGCCGCGATGCACGTCTTCCTCATCCCGTACTTCGCGGTCGGCGCGACCGTGCGGCTGCTCCCGGCACCCGACGTCGCCGAGATCCTCCGGCTGGTGGAGGAGGAGCGCATCGGATCGCTGTTCCTCGCCCCGACCGTGTGGGTGCCGCTGACCAACCATCCCGACCTCGACAAGCGTGACCTGTCGTCGCTGCGCAAGGCTCAGTACGGCGCGTCGATCATGCCGGTCACCGTCCTCGAGCGCCTCCGCGGCCGCTACCCCGAGCTCGGCTTCTACAACTGCTTCGGGCAGTCCGAGATCGGTCCGCTCGCCACCGTCCTCCGTCCCGAGGAGCACGACGCGCGTCCCGCCTCGTGTGGCCGGGCGGTCCTGTTCGTCGAGACCCGCGTCGTCGACGCCGACGGCAACGACGTCCCCGACGGAGAACCCGGCGAGATCCTGTACCGCTCGCCGCAACTGTGCCTCGGCTACTGGGAGAACCCCACCGCGACCGAGGAGGCCTTCCGCGACGGCTGGTTCCACTCCGGCGACCTCGTCACCCGCGACGCCGAAGGCTTCATCACCGTCGTCGACCGCATCAAGGACGTCATCAACACCGGCGGCATCCTCGTCGCCTCGCGTGAGGTCGAGGACGCGATCTACACGCACCCGGCTGTCGCCGAGGTCGCGGTGATCGGTACTCCGGACGAGAAGTGGATCGAAGCGGTGACCGCGGTGGTCGTCCTCAAGGACGGTCACGAACTCGACGAGCCCACCCTGATCGACCACGTCAAGCAGCGTCTCGCACCGTTCAAGGTGCCCAAGGCCGTTCGCTTCGTCGACGTCCTGCCGCGTAACCAGAGCGGCAAGCTCCTCAAGCGCGAACTACGCGGATCCTGACCACACTCTCCGAACACTGCGAAAAGGAAAACTGAACCCGATGCCGAAGAAGCACGTCGCCTCCTGGTACGACGACGAGGTCTCTGCCGTCTACGATCTCGCGCGCGAGTTCTTCGATCGCGAGGTCATGGGCAAGGCCGAAAAGTGGGATTCGCAGCGTCGTATCGATCGTGAGGTGTGGCTCGAGGCCGGCAAGCTCGGTCTGCTGTGCTGCTCGATCCCCGAGGAGTACGGCGGGGGTGGCGGCACCTTCGCGCACGACCTCGCGATGTTCGACGCGCAGGGCTATTCCGGCGATCTCGCGTTCGGCAATTCCGTGCACAGCGGCATCGTCGCGCACTACATCCTCGAGTACGGCAACGAAGAACAGAAGAAGGCGTGGCTGCCGGGCATGGCCACCGGCGAGATCCTCGGCGCCATCGGCATGACCGAACCCGGCGCGGGCTCGGACCTCAAGGCCATCAAGACCACCGCGGTGCGCGACGGCGACCATTACGTCGTCAACGGCTCGAAGACCTTCATCACCAACGGTTCCTCGGCCGACGTCATCGTCCTCGCCGTCAAGACCGACCCGAAGGCCGGCGCCAAGGGCGTGTCGCTGCTCATCGTGGATCTCCGTGACACCCCGGGCTTCTCGGTGGGTCGTGTGCTCGACAAGGTCGGCCAGCACGCCGCCGACACCTCCGAACTGTCGTTCGTCGACGTGCGTGTGCCCGTGACGAACCTGCTCGGCGATACCGAAGGACTCGGTTTCGGTCAGCTCATGGCACAACTCGTACAGGAGCGACTGATCATCGGTGCGCAGGCCGCCGGCGCGATGGACCGGGCCGTCGAGGAGACCGTCCGCTACACCAAGGCGCGACAGGCCTTCGGGCACAGCCTGTTCGAGTTCCAGAACACGGCCTTCGAACTCGCCGAGTGCCAGACCATCGCCCGCACCTGCCGCATCTTCCTCGACCACTGCATCGAGCAGCACCTGAAGGGCCAACTCGACCCGTCGGACGCCGCGATGGTCAAGTACTGGCTGACCGACAAGCAGTGCGAGGTCATCGACCGATGCGTTCAGCTGCACGGCGGCTACGGCTACATGCGCGAGTACCTCATCGCGCGGATGTACGAGGACGCGCGCGTCCAGCGGATCTACGCCGGTGCGAACGAGGTCATGAAGCAGATCATCGCGCGGGCGCTGTAAGCACTCGGTTCGGAACTACCCGGCGTCCGGTCCAGTCGACACTCGGCTGCACCGGGCGCCGAGTCGTCTCCGGATGTGGGATGTCTCAACCGGCCGTGGTGGTCAGGAACTCTCGGATCGCCGCGGTGAGCTTCTCGGGTTGGTCTTCGGCCGACAAGGTGTAGGTTCCGGGTCCTCGCCGTCCGAATTTCGTGCCGAGCAAGCCCATGTGCACGCGGGATCGCTTTCGGTGAAATCCGCCCGCAGAAACCGGGGGTGCGTCAAGATCACATGAATTCCGTTATCTGACGACAGTAAGGACATCCGATGCGACATCGCGCCCGTGCTGCAGTGATCACCACCTTTGTTGTCCCTGCGGCTGTAGTGATCCCAGGAGTAGCAGGAGCAGCGGAGGCCGAGGACGTCCGCTATTCGTTCTCCGTCGACGGCACGAGCGTGACCAACACGATCGTCAACAACACCGGCGAGGAGTTGATCTGCTCGACCTCTCTGGGCAACGCACCGGACGGGGTGCTGCCCCCGGTCTGGGGGGTCGTCGGAGCCGGACAGTCCCTCTACGAGCAGGGGCCGGTGGCGCCGGGAACCAGCACGCAGGTCATCGCGGATGTACCTGCCGGCTCCTACGTCGCGTTGGCATCGTGCGGGAACGCTGATTCCACCGCGATGTGGGCCTCGGACTATCCCGGTATCGAAGAAATCCTCGCGCTGTTCCCGCTCACGTCCTTCGCGGTCGAGCAGGGATCCACGGTCGTCACAGTTCCCGCGGAGACCCCGGCCGTACCTGTACAGCAGTCGCCGTCCTTCGGCAGCAGCCAACCTGAATGATTTCGTGGCAGAGCACTTTTCGAGCGCTGCCGGTTGACCACGACTCGACGGTGGGTGCGTTCGGCCCTACCTCACCACGGGCGGCTGGTGGTGAGGTACTTCGCCATCTCCTGGCTCTGCGCGCGGTGTATGCGGCGGTGCTCCGCTCGCTCGTCGCCGGACTCGTTGAGCTTGCGCTCCTCGTCGGACTCGGGCAGCACCGGCGGCACCTGCATGGGGCGACCGCCGTCGTCGACCGCGACGAAGGTGAGGAAGGCGGTGGCGGCGATGCGTCGCTCACCGCTGCGCAGATCTTCGGCGGTGACCTTGACGAAGACCTCCATCGAGCTGCGTCCGGTCCAGGTCACGAACGACTCGAGGCACACCGAATCGGACGGGCGGACGGGTTCGAGGAAGGCCACGGAGTCGGTGGACGCCGTCACAACGGAGGCGCGACTGTGACGGGTCGCCGAGATCGACGCGGTCATGTCGATGTCGCTCATCAGCTTCCCGCCGAACAACGTGTTGTGGTCGTTGACGTCGTTGGGAAACACCCTGCTGGTCTTGATGACTCGCGATTCTCGGCAAGGTTTGGCCTGCACGCCGAAGGTCCTTTCGTAGATCGTGCTCGCGGCGGGATCTCCGCCGGATGCACCTCTACAAGCCTACGGCTGCTGCGCGGAAATCGGCGCAGGCCTGGTGTGATACTCGACAATCCTCGTCAGCATGGCGGTGAGCTGTGCTCGTTCGGCCGCGTCGAGGGGAGCGAACGCCTCGTCCTGCGCCGCGGTGAGCATCCGGTCGAGATCGAACAGTCGCCGGCGCCCGCGCTGGGGGAGGGTGATGATGTTGCGTCGCCGATCGGTGGGGTCGGCGGCGCGTACGACGAAACGACGGTCGACGAGTGCGTCGACGGCGGCGGCGACGTCGCTGCGATCGAGTCCGCAGCGACGGGCGAGGTCGATCTGACTGGACGGACCGTATTCCTCGAGGGCGGCCAGGATCCGGTAGTGGTGACCTCGGGCATCGGCGGAATCGAGGCGGTCGAACACGACGCGATGCACGTGTCGCGCCGCCTGGGTCATCAGATAGCTCGGGAGGTGTCCGAGCCGATCGGGGCCGGCCGCGTCGTGGGTGGCGGACATGTGACCGAGTCTACGAGTACGGGCGCGCCGGATCGAGACCCCGTCACCGCCGACGGTGGTCGGTGATCGGGGTGCGAGGCCCGCGTTTCGGAACCTGCGCGTACCCACCGGACTCCACGATCAGTCGCACTGCCCGATAACGCTGCGGGCGTAGGGGTTCGAGATACTCGATCATGCCGGGATCGTCGAGGGGCTTACCGAGCAGCGCCCATCCGACCACCTTCGCGAGATGGTAGTCGCCGACGGAGAGCGCATCGGTGTCGCCGAACGCGCGCTGGGCGACCTCCGCGGCCGTCCACACGCCCACCCCCGGCACGACCCGCAGTTTCCGCCGGGCGTCGGCGGCCGGTTCGTGGACGAGGCGCTCGAGAGAGTCGGCGACCTGGGCGCACCGCACCACGGTGCGTGCGCGGCCGGGGTCGACGTTCGCCCGATGGAACTCCCAGGACGGTACGGTCCGCCAGGTCGCCGCGGAGGGCGGCACGCGCATGCCCTCCGGGGCCGGACCGGGCGCCGGATCGCCGAACCACGTGACGAGACGACGCCAGGACGCGAACGCCGCCACCCCGTGCACCCGCTGTTCCAGGATGGTCGGCACCAGGGATTCGAGCACCCGGCCCGTGCGGGTGATACGCAGGGCGGGCATGCGTCGGTGCGCCTCGACGAGCAGGGGATGCTCGGGTACGAAGCCGGACGGGTCGTCGTCGGCGCCGAGCAGCGCCGGAAGCCGATCGACCAGCTCGGATGCGCCCGGACCCCACGCCAGACACCGCGCGCCGTGCGGACCGTCCTGGGTGAGTCGGTACGTCACGGCACCGGTGTTCATCCGGGAGGTGCGCCAGACGGCGCCTGCGACGACGCGATGACACGGATCCCACGGCCCACGCTGCAGCGGGCGCAGGGTGCGCACCACGTCGACGGGCCACGGCACGCGCACGCGGGTGTCGAGGGATGCGCCGTCCGCCACGCTCGCGATGCGACGGCCTCGCTCGTCGGACACGGTCACCGTCCTACCGTACTCCGGGCGCTGGAGCCGACTTTCGCGACTCTGTGCGCTCGAGCCGACTTTCGTGGTGTCGGAGGGTGCGGCTATGGTCGGGCGCATGATCATCGTGAGCACCGACGGATCCTGCCTTCGCAATCCCGGTGGCGCCATCGGGTGGGCGTGGGTCAATCACGAGGGGCCCAGCGCGTCGGGCGGTGAGCGTTCGGGCACGAATCAGATCGCCGAGCTCCGGGCGGTGCTCGAGGCACTGCGCGCGCATCCCGGCGCCGAGCCGATGATCATCGAATCCGATTCGCAGTACGCGATCAAGTGCGCCTCCGAATGGCTGCCCGGATGGAAGCGCAAGGGTTGGAAGACGGCCACCGGCGCGCCGGTGAAGAACCTCGAACTCGTGCGCGCCATCGACCGCGAGCTCACCGACCGCACCGGTCCGGTGCGGTTCCGCTGGGTGCGCGGCCACGTCGGCAACCACTTCAACGAGATGGCCGACACGCTCGCCGGCCAGGCCGCCCGCGAGATCGCGGCGAAGCCCGGACCGATCGAGGTGCCCAGTACGCCCGTGGTCGCGCACAAGCCGCCGAAGCGCGCCGACGACGCCGAATTGACCTTGTTCTGAGCGAAGTTCCGCTCAGCGCGCGTATACCGCGGTGGGTTGCCCGTTGATCGCGTGGACGGTCACGGGGGTATCGAACACGTCGGTGAGGATCTCGTCCCGCATGATCTCGTCGGACGTTCCGCTGGTGACGATCAGGCCGTCGCGCAACGCGATGATGTGATCGGAGTACGCGGCGGCGATGTTCACGTCGTGGATGACGAGCACGATCGTCTTGCCCAGTTCGTCCGCTGCCCGCCGCAGCTGACGCATCATCAGCACGGCGTGCTTCATGTCGAGGTTGTTGAGCGGCTCGTCGAGCAGCACGTACTTGGTGTCCTGTGCCAGCACCATCGCCACGAAGGTGCGCTGCCGCTGACCGCCGGAGAGCTGGTCGAGGAAGCGGTCTGCGAGGTCGGTGAGGTTGAGGAATTCCATCGCCTCGTCGACGTGCCGCACGTCTTCCGCGGTGAGTCTGCCCTGGCAGTGCGGGAATCGACCGAAACCGACCAGTTCGCGGACCGTCAGGCGTGCGGTGATGTGGTTCTCCTGCCGCAGGATCGACAAGTGCTTGGCCAGTTCCTGTGTCTTCGTGGACCGAACGTCGAGTCCGCCGACGGTGACGGTACCGCTGGTGGGTTGCAGCAGTCGGCCGATGATCGTCATGAGCGTCGACTTGCCGGCACCGTTCGGTCCGATCAGGGAGGTGATGCCGCCCTCGCGGATCGTGCCGGAGACGGGTCCGAGGACCCGCTTGCCCTGGTACGACATCGAGACGTCGTGGAACTCGATCACAGCGTTCCCTTTCTCAGGAGCATGAACAGGAACAGGATGCCGCCGACGAACTCGATGATCACCGTCAGGAATCCGCCCGCGTAGAAGATGTGCTGCATGAAGAACTGGCCGAAGGCGAGGGTGATGACGCCGAGCAGGAACGCCATGGGCATGACGTACTGGTGCTTGTACGAACCGGCGATCTGGTAGGCGAGGGTGGCGACGAGGAAGCCGAAGAAGGTCATGGGCCCGGCCAATGCGGTCGCGAACGCCACGAGCAACGCGATGAGGACGAGCATCAGCGTCAACTCGCGTTTGTAGGCGACACCGATGTTGGTCGCGGTGTCGCGGCCGAGCAGCAGCGCATCGAGACGGTGGCGACGGCGCCACAGGATCACCCCGACGACGATGCAGATGCCGAATGCGAGGGGCAGATAGTCGCCGGGTACGGACGACAGGCGGCCCATCAGCTCGACCGAGAGCATGTCGTACTCGGTGGGGGAGAGCACCCGCTGGATGAACGTCGAGAGACTGTCGAACGCCATTCCGAGTACGACGCCGACGAGCAGCATCAGGAACAGGCTGCCGAAACGGCCGGAGAACAACCAGCGATAGAGCAGCGTCGCCAGTGCCACCATGAGCGCGGTCTGGAGGACGAGCTTCGGGATGCCTTCGGACGTCGCGATCGCGGTGGCTCCGAAGAAGAAGACCGTCAGCGTCTGCATCAGCGTGTACAGGGAATCGAACCCGATGATGGACGGCGTGAGGATGCGGTTGTCGGTGACCGTGTGGAACACGACGGTCCCCATGCCGTGCGCGAACGCCGCGACCAGCATGGCTCCCAGGACGGTGAGCCGGCGCGGGAAGGTGAAGTCGAACGAGCCGCGGATGAACAGGAACAGATAGCAGGCGACCGCCACGGCGGCGATCACGGCGACGATGGCCAGGCGCACTCCCGGCGACAGGCGACGGCGCTCACCCTTGCCGGACGGGACGGCCCGGGCGCGTACGGAATCAAGCACTGACATGACGACGCTGCCTCAGAACGAGAGTGATGAAGACGACGGCGCCGACGACGCCGAGGACGACGGACGCGGGAATCTCCATGGGGGCGACGATCGTGCGGCCGACGAGATCGCACGCGAGAAGTAGTCCGGCGCCGATGACGGCGACCCAGGGCAGGTTCTTGTGCATGTCGTCGCCGAGCATCATCGACACGAGATTCGGGACGATCAGGCCGAGGAACGGGATGAAGCCCACCACCACGGTGGTGACGCCGGTGGCGATCGCGACGAGCATGACGCCGAGGAAGACGACCTGCTCGTACTTCAACCCCACGTTGGTGGCGAGGTCCTTACCGAGACCGGCGATGGTGAACCGGTCGGCGAGGAGATAGGCGAGGACGGCGACGGCGAGCACCGCCCACAGCGGTTCGTAGAAGCCGCGCACCACGCTGCTGAAGCCACCCGAACGCCACGCCGACATCGACTGCAGCAGGTCGAAGTTGCCGGCGAGGAAAGTGGTGATCGAGCCGACCACGGCACCGAGCATGATGCCGACGAGCGGCACGATGATCGACGACTTCAGCGCGATCCGGCGCAGGACGACGATGAACACCATCGTTCCCGCGAACGCGAAGATCACCGAGATCACCATCTTGACCATCGGCGACGCGTCGGGAACGACGATCAATGTGGCCAGCAGGCCGAGACCGGCCCACTGCGCGGTGCCCGCGGTGGTCGGTTCGACGAACTTGTTCTGGGTGATCAACTGCATGATCACGCCCGAGATGCTCATCGCGACGGCCGCGAAGATCAGGGCGAGGGTTCGCGGCACGCGGGAGATGAAGAACATCTCGCGGGCCGCCGGGTCGTGGATCAGCGACTCGAGGGTGATGTCGTAGCCGCCGACCATCAGGGACGCCACGGTCAGTGCCAGAACGACCACCGAGATCACCGGCAGCAGCACTTTGTTCTTCGTCATGGGGGCTCGGATCCGGAGAAGGTGCGCTCACACACGCAGCCTGCCCCGGCCCGTGATCCGGGTCGGGGCAGGCTGCTGTGGAGCGTCGAACAACAGGGACTTACTGTGCCGACTGGTTCGCAGCTTCGAACGCGTCGGCGATCTGCTGGAACGCTTCGGTGTAGGACTCGATGCCCTCACGCTTGTAGAAGTCGCCGTCCAGGTAGATGATCTGGTCCTTCGTGGCGAAGGTGGTGTTGGCGAACGCCTCCTGCGCGTCGATCACCGCGGCGGCCGGCTGCGGGGCCTCCTCGCCCGGCACGGCGGTGGCGGAGTCGCGGTCCAGGACGATCATCCAGTCGGGGTTCGCCTGCGCGATGGTCTCGGGAGCGAGACCGGAATCGCCGTGGACATCACCGGCGTCGCCGGCGAAGACGTCCTTCAGGTTCACGCCCTCGAGGAGGCGACCGATACGGCCTGCACCGTTGTCGATCTTGCCGCCCGCGACGACCGCGAGGAAGACGCTCTCACCGTTCGTGGCGTCCTGGGCAGCCTCGGTGGCGGCCTCGAGCTCGGCGACGATCTCCTCGGCCTCGGCTTCCTTCTCGAAGATCTGCCCGAGCGCGAGGGTCTGATCCTTCAGTCCCTGGATGTAGCCGCCCTCGGAATCGTCCAGCGCGGAGACGTCGACGACCGGCGCGATCTTCGACAGTTCTCCGGTGAACTCGGTGAAGCGCGAACCGCCGATGATCAGATCCGGCTCGGCCTCGCTGACCAGTTCGAGCTTCGGCTCGCGGTGCGTGCCGACATCGAGGATGGAGTCGTCCTCACGCCACTCGTCGAAGCCCGTGTTGGGGAGGAGGGTCTTCGGCAGGGCGACGGGCGTGATGCCCCAATCGCGCAGCATCTCGAACGACTTGTTGTCGAGGGCCACCACCCGCTCGGGGTCCGCCGGAACTTCCATCTCACCGTTGTTGGTCTCGATGGTGACGGTCGCGCCGTTCTCGGCGTCGGCGCTGTCGGTACCGCTGTCACCGCAGGCGGTCAGGACGAGCGCCCCGGCGAGGGCCGGTGCGAGGAGCAGGCGCTTGAGATTCATTTTCACGGGTGACTCCGAGGAAGGGTCGGACGGCGTGCTGACATGTGCCAAGACGCTCGCGGATCGGTAATTCAAGTTTCACATAGTATTGGTAAGGCAAACCTTTGTCCTACTGGGGGTATGTGACAACGATCTCCCGGAGCGAATATCAACTACTCACGTCACCCCTGCTGAGGGTCGCCGGATAGGGTCGCGGCATGAACGAAGTCGAGTCGGTCGCACGCTTCCGGAGCACCCACGGCCTCGATCACCTGATCGACGTCCACACGCACTTCATGCCCCGCCAGGTCATGGACAAGGTCTGGGCGTACTTCGACTCCGCAGGTCCGCTCGTCGGACGGCCCTGGCCGATCACCTACCGGCACGACGAGGAGGAACGCGTCGCGCGTCTCCGCGACTTCGGGGTGCACCGATTCACCGCCATGCTGTACCCGCACAAGCCGGAGATGGCGGCGTGGCTCAATTCGTGGGCCGCCGACTTCGCGTCCCGGACCCCCGACTGTCTCCACACCGCCACCTTCTACCCGGAGGCCGAGGCGAAGGAGTACGTCGCGTCGGCGATCGAGGCGGGCGCGCGCGTGTTCAAATCCCACATCCAGGTCGGCGATTACTCGCCGCTCGATCCGCTCCTCGACGACGTGTGGGGCCTGCTCGAGGACTCGGGCGTGCCCATCGTCGTGCACTGCGGGTCGGGCCCGGCGCCCGGCACGTACACCGGTCCCGCCCCGATGCAGGAGCTCATGCGCCGGTACCCGCAGCTGACGGTGATCGTCGCGCACATGGGTCTGCCCGAGTACCGCGAGTTCCTCGACCTCGCGGAGCAGTACGAGCGGGTGTATCTCGACACGACTATGGCGTTCACCGATTTCGTCGAGGAGGACACACCCTTCCCGAAGGATCAGTTGCCGCGCCTCGACACGCTGCGCCGGAAGATCCTGCTCGGCACGGATTTTCCGAACATCCCGTACGGCTATCTCCACCAGCTCGAGGTGCTCGAACGCGTCGCGCCCGACAGCGAATGGATCCGCGCGGTGTGCCGCGACAACGCCACGTCGCTGTTCGGGCTCGGCGAGTGACCGGTGTGCTCGCCGATCAGGCGGTGATCGAGCGTCGGATGATCTTGCCGGTCGCGTTGCGGGGAAGCAGATCCTGCGTGATCCGCCAGACGGTGGGGACCTTGTAGTAGGCCAGTCGCTCGGCGCAGAAGGCTCGCAACTCGTCCTCGGTGATCGTGCTGCCGGGTCGCAGCACGACGACGGCGGCGACCTCCTGTCCCAGATCCTCGTGGTCCACGCCGATCACG
This sequence comes from Rhodococcus sp. C26F, assembly GCF_053345925.1. Taxonomy (NCBI): domain Bacteria; kingdom Bacillati; phylum Actinomycetota; class Actinomycetes; order Mycobacteriales; family Nocardiaceae; genus Rhodococcus; species Rhodococcus sp. C26F. Next base: position 9,890 of record NZ_JBKFBA010000011.1, on the reverse strand, counting down.
GCGCTCTCGACGACGTCGGGGTGCTCGTCGAGGCGCTGTTCGATCTCCGTGGGATAGACGTTCTCGCCGCCGCGCAGGATGAGATCGGACCGTCGGCCCGTGAGCCGCAGACGTCCGTTCTCGATCGTGCCGTAGTCGCCGGTACGCAACCATCCCTCCGGGGTGATGGCCGCGTCCGTTGCGGCCGGATCCTCCCAGTAGCCGAGCATTACGTAGGGACTGCGGACGCAGATCTCGCCCTCGGTGCCGTCGGGCACCCGTTCGCCGAACGGATCGCGGATCTCCATGCTCACCGTGATGATGGGGGAGCCGAGGGTTCCGGGGAAGGCCTCGATTTCCGGGGCCGTCGCCATGGCGATCGCGGTGCTGCACTCGGTCAGCCCGTAGCTGTCCACCAGAGCCTGTCGCGCGAAGGGGAACTTCGCCTGCAGGCGTTGCTTGAACTCGGGGGAGGACGGAGCAGAAGCCAGCGCGAACGCAGTGAGCGAGCCGAGGTCGTACTTGTCGGTGTTCTCGTGCTCGAGCATGCGCGAAGCCATCGTCGGCACCGCACCCCAGTTGGTCACCCTCTCGCGCTCGATGAGCGTGAAGACCTTGTCGACGTCGAACCCGCCTTCCGTCATGACAGCGGCGCTTCCCGTTGCGAGTCGCGGCACCGCAAGGTTGTGCAGGCTCGCGATGTGGAACAACGGTGAGGTCAGGAGATACCGGTTGTCGTTGGGCACCGAGTCGTCATAGGGGCGCTGCTGCATCGCGGCAACCAGCGCGTCGGAGTATCGGTGATAGTCGACGACGGCGAGCACGTTGCGGTGGGAGTGCAGTGCCCCCTTGGGACGCCCACTGGTACCGCTCGTGAACAGGATGACCGCGGGATCGTCCTCCTCCACGTCGGCCGACGGCAGTTCGGCGCCGGACGCGGCGGTCACGATCCGAGGCACGTCCTGTTCGGTGGTGAGCAGATCGAAATCGGAGACCTCTGCTCTCGCCAGCAACTCGGCGCGCTTGGCGTCGGCGACGATCACCTTGGGCCGCACCAGGTTCACGCCGTACGCGATCTCGGGTGGGGTCCACCACGAGTTCAGGCCCACTGCGATTGCACCCAGGCACTGAGCGGCCCAGAAGGTGATGATCCATTCGGGGGAGTTGGCCGCGAGAAGCGCGACGCGGTCGCCCTTCTTCACGCCGTGCTCGTCGCGCAGGACGGTCGCCAGGGCTGCCACGGCGTCGGCGTGCGCGCTGAACGAAAGGCGGCGATCGGCTGTCACGAGGTAGTCGCGGTCGCCCCATTTCCGGGACGCGGCGACGAGGTCGCCGATGCGGCGGTCGCGGTTGCGCATGACCTGCATCCGGTTGCCGCGCACGTCCTCTTCGACGATTTCGAATCGGCCACCGGGGCCGGTGAGCTGGGAAACGACCTGCTGCAACATCTGCTGCAGATCTGCTTGTGCTGTCAAGGATTCGCCTTTCTCGGTCCCGCACGGTTTCGTCGCGCAGCAGGGCGTACACAGGGGGATCGGAGAACTGTTTCGGGTGACGTGGTGCATCGAATCCTAGGTGCTGTGTCCACTGTCACAAATTTGTCCCGGTGAGTGAGAGTGGCCCAGGTCTCACTCTGCGGGGTGGCTACCTTCGCGACACCCGGCCTACCGTCCGGCGCCCCGGAATTGCGCTTCGGCCCAGACCGAGACCAAGGAGTCCATCGTCGTGAAACTCAGTGCTGCCTCGAAATCGATGGCGGGTCTGTTCGCCGTCGTAGTGGCGACGTCCGCTTGTGCGTCGGACCGCGGCGCCGACCCGTCGGCGGGCGCCCTCGCTCCGGCGGCAGCCGCCGCAGCGGCGGCCCCCACGGCCGAGGAATCGTTCGGAACCCTCGCGTCTCCGTGCGGGCCGGGTGATGCGGCAGGAAGCACCGACCAGGGAGTGTCGGATACCGAGATCCGCATCGGATACGGCGACGACCGGGGCTACTCGAAGAGTCCCGGACTCAACAAGGAGATCGGTGACGCCGTCTCCGCGATGATCGACTGGTGCAACGCCCAGGGTGGCATCAACGGTCGCACGATCGTCGGTACCCACTACGACGCTGCGATGACGCAGGCCAACGCGGTGATGCAGAACGCGTGTGCGAGCGAGTTCATGATGGTCGGTCACGGCTTCGCCATGGACCAGACGTCCGAGCAGACTCGGGTCGCGTGCAATCTCGCCGCTGTCCCCGCCTTCACCGTGTCCCCCGACGCGGCCAACGGCCCGATGACCTACCAGGGCGTCCCGTTCCCGGTCGACTACGCGAACGGCTCGCAGTGGTTCCAGATCGCCGAGATGTACCCGGACCTGGTCGGCGAGTTCGACGTCATCGACAGCACGATGCCCACGATCATCTCGGCGAGCACCAAGATCCGGTCCGTCGCCGAGGCCGCCGGCTTCACGCTGAAGAACTGCGGTGTCACGCTCAACTACGAGGGCGAGTCGAGTTACGCGCCCTTCGCCGAGAAGTTCAAGCAGTGCGGCGTCAAGGGCCTGTGGACGTCCCGTTCTCCGGTGCCGGCCGAATTCAACTTCGTGAAGGCACTCGACCAGGCCGGCATCGACCCGATCCTGCTCGGTGAGGCCACCTGGTACGGCAACGCCGCCCAGGCGTGGAACGGGGAGAGTGGTCTGCTCGACAACCTCCACGCCGGCATGACCTTCCAGATGATCGAGAACGCTGATGCCGTACCGGCCGTGAAGAAGTACGTCGAGCTAGTCACCGAGCAGGACGGCAAGACCGCGCTGCTCGGCATGCAGGCCACCTCTTCGTTCCTGCTGTGGGCGACCGCTGCGGACGCCTGCGGATCGGACCTGTCCCGTCAGTGCGTCATCGACGAACTGTCCCGAATCAACGAGTGGGACGGAGGCGGACTGCACGCCGTCACCGATCCCGGGAACAACATGCCGGCAACCTGCGGGCTCGTCGTGAGGCTCACCGGCGCCGAATACACCCAGGCGTTCCCCGCGGAGGCCGGCACCTTCAAGTGCGACGACCGCTACCGCGTCGCAACCGATCCGAGCACGTGGGGCACCGAACTCGGACCCGACCGCGTCGCGACGAAATACCTGAACCCGAACATCATCAGACCGACCGTCTGATCCGAGCGCCCGGTGCCGGCG
>NZ_JBKFBA010000011.1:0-6735 GCF_053345925.1 Rhodococcus sp. C26F | reverse complement strand
CGCCGGCACCCCGACCAGAGGTACTCGTATGGACACCTTTCTGACCTTCACGATCGTGGGGTTGGTGCTCGGATCGGTTTACGCGATCGCTGCATCGGGCCTCGTTCTCACCTACAACACGTCCGGCATCTTCAACTTCGCGCACGGCGCACAGGCGATGCTCGGTGCGTTCGCCTACTGGCAACTGCGCTACGGCTGGGGGCTGCCCACACCCGTCGCGTTGCTCCTCGTCCTCGGCGTCCTCGGCCCGATGACGGGCCTGTTGCTCTACGTCGTGATCATGCGCGGGATGCGTGACACCGCCGAGGTCACCAAAATCGTCGTCACCGTGTCGATCCTGCTCGGCATGGTCTCGGTGTCGCACTGGTTCTGGCATCCAGAGACCGCACGCACCATGACAATGTTCTTCGGCGACCAGGCGAGGATCGACCTCTTCGGCGTCACCATTCGCTACCACGAATTGATCTGTCTCGCCGCCGCGGTGCTCATCGCCGTGGGACTGCGAATCATGTTCGTGCGCACCCGCGTCGGAGTGGCGATGCGAGGTGTGGTCGACGACCCCGATCTGCTGCGCCTGAACGGGCACGACCCCGACAGGCTCGCCGCGCTGTCCTGGATGATGGGTTCGACCCTCGCGGTGCTGGCAGGTGTCCTCGTGACACCGATCAACGGTGGCACCCTCGAAGCGAACATGCTGACCCTGCTCGTCATCGACGCGTTCGCGGCGGCGATGTTCGGCCGGCTGCGCAGCATTCCGCGTACCTTCGCCGGTGCGCTGTTCCTCGGCCTGGCAGCCACATACGTGCTCGCCTACTTCCCGACCGCGTGGACGTGGACGTCGAATCTGCGGGTGTCCCTGCCGATGATCGCGCTGTTCGTGGTTCTCGTCGTACTGCCGCAGGATCGGTTGCGCGGTGCCGTCACCCGTACCCGGGAGCGCTACCACGTGCCGTCGGTGCGCAAGGCGATCGCCTGGGCGGTCGCGCTCGTCGTCATCGTCTATGCCATCCGCCTGCTCATGGTGACGTCGGCGGTCACGACCCTCACGATCGGCATGACCTTCGCGATCATCGCGTTGTCGCTGACCCTGCTGACCGGATACGCGGGCGAGATGAACCTCGCGCCCGTGTCTTTCGGTGCCATCGCGACGATCGTGGCGTTCCACTTCGGTATCTCCGGGAGCGGACTGGCTGCCCACCTGAACCTGTGGGGCGTGGCGCTCGGCGTCGCCGTCACGGCCGTGATCGGCGGGCTCATCGCGCTTCCGGCCCTGCGGTTGCGCGGCCTCTATCTCGCCCTGGCCACGATGGCGTTCGGTGTGTTCCTGTCGAACATGGTGCTGCGCGACACCACCCAGCACGAGCTGTTCGGCATCAGGTTCTCGCTGTTCACCGACGGCAACATCGCGATCCCGCCGTTGAAGGTCGGCCCACTCGACCTGCGGAACGAGACGACCTTCCTCATGACGGTGACGGTGATCTTCGCCGTTCTCGGCGTGGGCATCATCGCCCTGCGCAACAGCGGCTACGGCCGCCGGCTCGCCGCGATGAAGGACAGCCCCGCCGCGGCGGCGATGCTCGGCCAGAGCCTGGTGCGTCTCAAGCTCGGAGTCTTCACCCTGTCGGCGGGCATCGCCGGCCTGGGCGGACTGTTCATGTCGAGTGCGATGGGCTCGGTGTCGAACGAGAGCTTCTCGATCATGGTGAGCCTGTCGCTGCTGATGCTCACCGTCGTGGCCGGTATCGGTTACGTCTCCGGTGCGCTGTTCGGTGGTCTGATGTCGGGTATCGGCTTCGCCGTCATCATGGTTTCGTTCTCCGATCTCGCTGCGGGACAGCCGGAACTGGCCGGAATGTGGACCTTCCTCGGTCACGTCGCCGCAGTGAGCCCCGCGCTCATCGGTATCGGCGTCGCGGCCAACCCGAGCGGCAGCGTCCACCAGATGGTGGAGGGCTACCGTCACCTGAAGAACGCGAAGCCCGTGCTGGTCGGGGGAGCCGCGGTGGTCCTCGTGTCGTACCTGCTCGCGCTCGTCGGCGTGCTCGACAACTGGTGGTTCGCATCGATCACCATCGCCACGGTGTTCATGCTCCCGGTCATGGGGCAGTGGCTGATGCCCGAGGCGGTGCTCGGCGCGGAGGAAGCACAACGTCGCGCGCCGCTGGTTCCCGAGCGGGTCGGAATCGACGAGCCCTACAACGAGCAGGCACGGGACGAGATCGACCGTGAACTCGGAATCGACGAACTTCTGGCCGCACGTGCCACCGGATCGGAGAAGGAACTGATTCCTCATGGCTGAGACACCCATTCTGGAAACACGCGGAATCACAGTCCGATTCGGCGGACACGTCGCGGTCAAGGATGTGAGCCTCGGAATCGAACCGGGAACGGTGACGGGCCTGATCGGACCCAACGGGGCCGGGAAGACGACCCTGTTCAACACGATCACCGGCCTGCAACGGCCGACGGCAGGCAAGGTCTTCCTCGATGATCGTGACATCACGTCGCTACCGCCCTACAAGCGGGCCCGCATGGGTATGGCCCGCACATTCCAGCGTCTCGAGTTGTTCGTGTCGCTGTCCGTGCGCGACAACCTCCGAGTGGCCGGGGACATCCACAATGCCAACGGACGCAACAAGATCGATGTGGACGAGGAAGTCGACCGGCTCCTCGAGCTGACCGGCCTGGCCGATATCGCGAGCACCGACGTCTCGGACGTACCCACCGGACGCGCCCGCGTCGTGGAGGTCGCCCGCGCGTTGATGACGTCTCCGCGCGTGCTGCTGCTCGACGAGCCCGCGTCCGGGCAGACCGAGCAGGAGACCGAGGCCTTCGCCACGCTGCTCGGTGACCTGGCGAAGGACGGCCTCGCGATATGCCTCGTCGAACACGACATCCCGCTGGTGATGAAGATCTGTTCGCGGATCCACGTGCTCGACTACGGAGCGGTGCTGGCAAGCGGTGTTCCGGACGAGATCAAGAACGATCCGGCAGTGATCAACGCCTACATCGGCACCGAGGAGGAAGCGGTATGAGCGTCGAACCGTTGCTCGAACTTTCGGGTGTCCGGGCCGGATACGGCGCGATCGAGGTGCTGCGCAGCGTGGACCTCGTACTCGAACCGGGCGCGGTGGTCGCCCTACTCGGGCCCAACGGCGGAGGTAAGACGACGACCCTGCGCGTGTGCTCGGGGATCCATCCGGTCTCGTCGGGTGAGTTCCGGCTGGCCGGCCGGGTCGTCAACGGTGTGTCCGCAGCGGAACTCGCACGTCTGGGGGTGTGCTCGATTCCCGAGGGACGCGGCATCTTCCCCAACCTCACCGTCCGCGAGAACCTGTGGATCGGAACCGGCACCGGTGTTCCTCTCGCAGACCTCGAAGAGGTGGCGTACACGCGATTCCCCGTTCTCGGTGAGCGCCGATCACAGCTGGCCGGTTCGATGTCCGGCGGCGAACAGCAGATGCTTGCGCTGTCGCGGGCGCTCGGTACCCATCCCACGGTGCTGTTGCTCGACGAACTGTCGATGGGCCTGGCACCGCGCATCGTCTCCCAGATCTACGAGATCGTCGGCGAACTCGCCGCCGAGGGCGTATCGATCCTCGTAGCGGAACAGTTCGCGCGAGCGGTGCTCCCGATCGCCACCAGTGCCGCGCTGATGTTGCAGGGCCGGGTGGTGCGCACGGGCGATCCGGCGGAGATCGAAGAAGAACTTTCCACCACCTATCTAGGAGGATGACCATGACCGCACTCGCCGACGAGCGACGTGAACAGTTCAAGAAGGACGTTGCAGCGCTGGGTCTCGACGCTCCCCGTCCGGATTCGGGAGGAAAGGCCCGCATCGTCGGCCTGGCCCTGATGGTGATCGGCGCCGTCGCGGTCTTCGTCGTCTACATCGCGTCGCTGACCCTCTCCGATACCCGTGACCTGCTGTCCTACCAGTTGCTCGCTCTCGGCTTCGTGGCTGTCACTCTGATCGGTGTGGCGGTCTATCTCGCCGCCGCGGTCACTCGTGTCCTGCGTCTGTGGCTGGTCAGGCAGTTGCTCGAGAGCAGCACGCAGGCCGAGCGGATCGCGCAGGCGCTCGCACGCAACGACTGATCGCAGATACGCCGAACGCGGCGACGGNCCGAAAGGGGATGGGCCGTCGCGTCTTCCGAATCCTCAGGGGTCAGCTTCCCGCAGCCTCGAGGCCGGTGGTGATGTCGGCGAGGATGTCGTCGATGTTCTCGATGCCCACGGCGAGTCGCACGAGACCCGGGGTGACACCCGCGGCGATCTGCTCCTCGCCGGTGAGCTGCGAGTGGGTCGTCGACGCGGGGTGGATGACCAGCGAACGGACGTCGCCGATGTTCGCGACGTGGCTGTGCAGGGTCAGCGCGTTGACGAAGCGCTTGCCGGCGTCGATGCCGCCGGAGAGCTCGAACACCACGATCGCACCGGCGCCGCGCGGGGTGAGCTGCTGGGCGCGGTCGTACCACGGCGAGGACTTCAGGCCGGCGTAGGCGACGGAGGTGACCTCCGGGCGTCCCTCGAGGAACTCGGCGACCTTCTGTGCGTTCTCCACGTGCCGCTCGATGCGCAGGCTCAGAGTCTCGAGACCCTGCGAGATGAGGAAGGCGTTGAACGGGGAGACCGCTGCGCCCATGTCGCGCAGCAGCTGCACGCGCGCCTTGAGTGCGTAGGCCGGAGCTCCGAGGTCGGCGAAGACGACACCGTGGTAGCTCGGGTCGGGGGTCGTGAAACCGACGTGGCGCCCCTGCGTCCAGTCGAACGTGCCGCCGTCGACGATGACACCGGCGATGGCCGTGCCGTGGCCGCCGAGGTACTTGGTGGCCGAGTGCACGACGATGTCGGCACCGTGCTCGAGCGGGCGGAGCAGGTAGGGGGTGGCGACCGTGTTGTCGACGATCAGCGGCAGCCCGTTCTCGTGGGCGACACCCGAGATGCCGGGCAGGTCGAGGATGTGGTTCTTCGGGTTGGCGATCGTCTCGCCGAAGAACGCGCGGGTGTTGTCGCGGACGGCCTCGCGCCACTGGTCGAGGTTGTCGGGATCCTGGACGAAGGTGACCTCGATGCCGAGCTTGGGCAGCGTGTAGTGGAACAGGTTGTACGTGCCGCCGTAGAGATACGGGCTCGACACGATGTGATCGCCGGCCTGGGCCAGGTTGAGGATCGCGAAGGTCTCGGCGGCCTGTCCGGACGCGAGCAGGAGGGCGGCGACGCCACCTTCGAGGGCAGCGATGCGCTGCTCGACCGCGTCCTGCGTCGGGTTCATGATGCGGGTGTAGATGTTGCCCGGCTCGGCGAGACCGAACAGCGCCGCGGCGTGATCGGTGTTGTCGAAGGTGTAGCTGGTGGTCTGGTAGATGGGCAGGGCCCGGGCCTTCGTGTCGCCGCCGGCGGGCTGTCCCACGTGGATCTGCTTGGTCTCGAAGCTCCAGTTCGCGCTGGGATCGGTTGCTTCAGGGGTGGTGTCGCTCATGGCTCTGCTCCGGATTCGGGATGTGTTCTGATCGTCGACTTGCTGACCTTCGGGCCCCGCACACGACATCACCGTACGGTGGTGTTGAGGGGGCAGGAACGGGTGCGGCGGTCAGCGGGCCAGGCACCCGCGGATACACGAGAGTTGGGCACGACGGTGCGGCGACCGGCTCGCGCGCTCGTACGTCTTGCTCACGGTCCCGACAATAACCTGTCCGCACGATTCCGACCAGACTCATAGGAATTCGCTCTCGCCGGGAAACTGACTCCGGAGTACCTACAGTCTGTGTGTACCCCTTCCGGTGTGACCTCTGTTACTGCTAACGTTCTGGAACAGATTCCAGTTTCATGAGGCGCGCAGGGTCGTGGCCAGGACTTATGGAGGTGCAGTTGACCGCCGTCGACTCCGCGCTCGAGCCCGTCGGAACCTCGTCGAAACGAGAACTTCCACCATCGATGGTCGATCGGATGACCCTCATCCTGGAGGCCTTCGACAGCCGCGGCGCACTCACTCTCGAAGAGGTCACCTGTCGTTCCGGATTGCCCCGTTCGACGGTGCACCGCATCCTCGATCACCTCGTGCGTCGCGACTGGATCGAGCACGCATCCTTCGGTTACTGCCTCGGCCCGCGTGCCCTCGGTCTCGGGGGCAGCGACACGGGCCACCGCCGCATCCGGGAGGCCGCTGCGCCGCATCTCCACGACCTGGCGATGCAGACCGGCGCCGTCGTCCACCTGACGGTCCTCGAGGGCAACGAGGTGCTCTACCTCGACAAGGTCGGTGGACAGTTCGCGTCGAGCGTGCCGTCGCGGGTGGGCGGTCGGTTCCCCGCCTACGCCACCGCGGCCGGCAAGTCCATCCTTGCGTGGCTCGAGCCCGAACGCATCGACGCGCTGTACGGCAAGACGCTCGTGCCGTGCACCGAGCGCACCATCCGCGATCACGTCGCACTGCACCAGGAGCTCAACCGCATTCGTAAGCGTCGTGGCGTCGCGTTCGAACGTGAGGAGGCTGCGCGGGGCATCGGATGCGTGGGCGTCGCGCTCCGCGGCGTCGACGGCCCGGTTGCCGCCCTGTCGCTGGCAGCGGACGCGCGTTCGACCCGCCTGGAGTGGGTGGCGCCGATCGTCGCCGATACCGCTCGAAAGATCACGCGCACGCTGTTCCCGGAGCAGGAGCGCGACGACAGCCTGCAGGCCACCGAGAAGGTGGGCTGACGCCCTTCGGCTTTCGCCACGAAGGACTGTGCGCAG
>NZ_JBKFBA010000109.1:0-1438 GCF_053345925.1 Rhodococcus sp. C26F | reverse complement strand
TAGCCACGATGTTCGGTTGTGGTGTTTGCGCTGGTCAAACGCGGTATTTGTGGGAGCCGATGACGGGAATCGAACCCGCGTATTCAGCTTGGGAATCTGATGAGTGGGCAAGATCACCGCAGGTAGAGGCGGTATCGCCGCAGGTCACGCACACCAGACAACTCAGGTTAACTCAGGTCATGACCGCGCTAGGCTACAGTCGTTGGCTACAGTACGCGATCCCGAAAGGTACCGATGGCGGCGAGCAAGGCACGGCGCGAGGACACCGCTGGCGAGCAGAAGAAGACTCGCCGGACTGCCGGGGACGGGGCACTGTTCAAGCGCGGCGACGGGCTCTGGGTGGGCACGGTCGACCTGCCGCCAGGGCCGGACGGCAAGCGCCGCCGCAAGACTGTCTCGTCCAAGGACAAGGCCACCGCCATCGCGAAGCTCCGCAAGCTTCGCCGTGACGTCGAGGACGGACTCGTCGCGCCGGCCAAGAACACCACCAGCGTCGCCGACTGGATGGAGACCTGGCTCGAGACCATCGCCTCGCGCACCATTGGGCCCCGCACCCTTCAGACGTACCGCTCGGCGGTGAAGAACAACATCAACCCACACATCGGCAAGGTGAAGCTCGTCAAGCTCACACCGGCTCATGTACGTGCGATGCACACGGGGATCCTCGCGGCCGGCCGTTCGACCCGCACGGCGGAGGTGGCGCACCGGATCCTGTCGAAGGCGATGAAGGATGCTCGCAAAGAAGGCGTCGTCCCACGCAACGTCGTCGAGCTCGTGTCCGCGCCGAAAGTGCTGTCGAAGGACCGAGGCGCGCTCACGACGGACGAGGCCCGCAAGGTGCTGCGTGTCGCCGCCTCACGTGGGGATGCAATCCTCACGCGGATCGCGGCAGCATTGCTCACGGGCGCACGACAGGGGGAGCTGCTGGGCCTGCAGTGGGACCGCGTGGACCTCGAGAACGGCACGCTCGATCTGTCCTGGCAGTTGCAGCGACTGAAGCTGAAGCCCGGCGCGCGACCGGATGACCCGAAGAGGTTCATCGTGCGTGCCGGCTACGAGCACATCCCGCTGTACCGAGGGACCGCACTGACGCGGCCGAAGACTGAGGCGTCGATCCGCATGATTCCTTTGCCGGAACCGCTGGCGCTACTGCTGATGGGTTACAAGGAACGGCAGATACCGAACGAGTGGAACCTCGTGTGGGTGTCCGAGCAGTTCCGGCCGATTTCGTCGCGCGACGACTCAGATGCGTGGCACGACATGCTTGCCGCGGCTGAGGTCCCGGACGTGCATCTGCATGCCGCCCGGCACACGACCGCGTCGCTGCTGATGGAGGCTGGCGTCGACGCTCATGTCATCGCGTCGATCCTTGGCCATTCGAATATTGTGACGACGCGCGGTTACCAGCACGTCAACCGGGACCTGGCCCGCCAGGCGC
>NZ_JBKFBA010000108.1:0-1890 GCF_053345925.1 Rhodococcus sp. C26F | reverse complement strand
AACATCGTGACGCGCGGAGCGGAACTGATCAGTGCTTGACCGTCGCCGAAATGTCCGACTGGTTCTGCGCGACTGGGCGCGCCATTTCAGAACTCCCGAGTTGCACCAGCTTAGTGTGCCAACCCGGACCGGGGATTCGCGATGCCGAGGGAGTCGAGGATGTGCACGGCGTCGTCGGTGAGGGGATCGAAGGCGGTGTGTTCGTGGCCGGCGATCGTGATGGTGACTTCCTGCAGTGGACGCAGGGTCCGCACGATCTTCCGGATCGACATCCCGGTCGCGTCCTGCAGGTAGCGTGAGATCGCCAGTGCGGTGAACACGATGGTCAGGTGCGCTTCGATCGAATCGCGGGTGTGACTGAAGATCGGGCGGGCCCGCAGGTCTGTCTTCGACATCCGAAACGACTGCTCGACGTGCCACAGATCGTGATACTTCGCCATCACCTCCTGCGGATCCATCAGCGAGACAGGCAGGTTGGTCACGTAGCCCTTTCAGGCCGATAAGGGAACGCGCCCGGGCCAGAGCATCGGTATCGAGCGACTTGCCCTTCGTGGTGCTCTTGACGAACCGCGGTGTTCGGGCAGCACGGGTGCCGTCGACGACCTCCCGGGCGCGGGCTTCCTGCGCGTTGAGTGTCTGGTTGTCCCGCACGGCACGCTTGGTCGAGTACGCCCAGATCGCCCGCCACGCTGAGGTGTCGGCCGGCTCCCACACCGGTTCGCTGCGACGAGTGAGGTTGTTGACCACGGTTTTGGCGTGCCGTGGAGTGACCGTGTCGATGACCTGCCCGTCGGTGAACACGTCGCCGTTCCAGTGGAAATGACTGGCCAGATCCGCCGGGGCCTTCGTCACCCTCGAGCCGACGATGAACTTCAGGCCAGCGGCATCGAGGTCCTTCAGGTTCGTCGACGACAGCATCCCGGCGTCGGCGGCGATGACCATCTCCACACCGTCGATATTGTGGCGGGCCTGGAACTGCCGCACGATGGGCACGATGGTGCGGGTCTCGGCGTGGTTTCCTTCGAAACACCCTATTTCCAACGGAAATCCGGTGCGGTCGACGAGCAGCCCGACGACGATCTGCGGGTCCACCCGGCGTTCCTTGGAGTATCCGACCTTGCGGAGCTCGTCTTCCTTCTCGGCTTCGAAGTACAAGGTGGTCACGTCGTAGAGCAGCAGGTTCAGATCTCCTGCGGTGGCGGCGTGCTCGAAGCAGCGTCGTGCGATGTTGTCGCGGTAACCGTGGGCGGTGCACCGTTGCAGGGTCCGCACGAAGGTGTTGCGGTGGGCCGGGGCGATCCCGATCTCGCGCAGCACTCTGCCCGCATCCGCAACCGATGTCGGTTCGACGATGCGGGCTGTCACGAGCTGGAAGAACGCCTCGTTGTCGACCACATCGAAGCCGAGACGTCGCCAGGCCGCAGCGATGACCTCGATCAACCACCGAGACCGCTTCCCGGTGATCGTCGGTGCCGAGCAGGTGGTGGTGCCGAGGTCGAGGTCGAGTTCCTGCTGGCCGGCGAGCAATTTCTCCCGCGCCGCCTCGAGCAGGGCGGCGAGTTCGCTGTCGGTGTGGGCCGATCCGAGGTGCTCGAGCACCTTGTCCCGGCGGCCCTGCTTGGCCGCGATCTGCACCGCGGTTGCTCCCGAGGCGGTGCGGACTTTACGGATGTAGGCGGCCACGGGCCAAAAGTCTACCGAGCCGTTAGTGTGCCATTTTCCAAACACGCACCGCTGCTACCTGCACAGATACACCGGACCGCCCCGCAAGCAGGCTTACCTGGTGCAACTCAGGTCACTGACTACCGTCGCTGACGTATAGCGACCGCTCCGATTCGGTTCCCAGGCGACGGCACCATGCCGCGAGGCATTGCGGCCGCAACTGTTGAC
>NZ_JBKFBA010000107.1:0-1998 GCF_053345925.1 Rhodococcus sp. C26F | reverse complement strand
TCACCGGGCGTGGTCCCCCTTCTCCCGAAGTTACGGGGGCATTTTGCCGAGTTCCTTAACCACAGTTCTCTCGATCGCCTCGGTATTCTCTACCTGACCACCTGTGTCGGTTTGGGGTACGGGCCGTGTACCAACTCACTAGAGGCTTTTCTCGGCAGCATAGGATCACTGAATTCCCCTCAACGGGTACGCATCACCTCTCAGGCCGTATGTGACACGGATTTGCCTATGTCACGCCCTACCGGCTTACACCAGGTATTCCATCACCTGGCCCAGCTACCTTCCTGCGTCACCCCATCGCTTGACTACTACAACCGGGGTCCCGTGCAGCCATCCCCACAGTTCCCGAAGGAACAATGAGGATTTTTGGACGGTTAGCACAACTGATTCGCCATTGGGCGCGGATACACGGGTACGGGAATATCAACCCGTTGTCCATCGACTACGCCTGTCGGCCTCGCCTTAGGTCCCGACTCACCCTGGGCGGATTAACCTGGCCCAGGAACCCTTGGTCATCCGGCGGACGAGTTTCTCACTCGTCTTTCGCTACTCATGCCTGCATTCTCACTCGCGCAGCCTCCACACCTGGATCACTCCGGCGCTTCCGCGGCTGCACGACGCTCCCCTACCCACCCACACCACTGCCGGAAAAGTCGTAACCCTTCCGGGGTGTTGTGTGAGTGCCGCGGCTTCGGCGGTGTACTTGAGCCCCGCTACATTGTCGGCGCAGAACCACTTGACCAGTGAGCTATTACGCACTCTTTCAAGGGTGGCTGCTTCTAAGCCAACCTCCTGGTTGTCTCAGCGATCCCACATCCTTTTCCACTTAGTACACGCTTAGGGGCCTTAGCCGGCGATCTGGGCTGTTTCCCTCTCGACTACGAAGCTTATCCCCCGCAGTCTCACTGCCGCGCTCTCACTCACCGGCATTCGGAGTTTGGCTGATTTCGGTAAGCTTGTGGGCCCCCTAGACCATCCAGTAGCTCTACCTCCGGTGAGAAACACGCGACGCTGCACCTAAATGCATTTCGGGGAGAACCAGCTATCACGGAGTTTGATTGGCCTTTCACCCCTACCCACAACTCATCCCCTCAGTTTTCAACCTAAGTGGGTTCGGGCCTCCACGACGTCTTACCATCGCTTCACCCTGGCCATGGGTAGATCACTCCGCTTCGGGTCTAGAACATGCCACTACATGCGCCCTATTCGGACTCGCTTTCGCTACGACTACCCCACACGGGTTAACCTCGCGACATGCCACTAACTCGCAGGCTCATTCTTCAAAAGGCACGCCATCACCCACCACGAACTGAATCGTGCATCGGCTCTGACGGATTGTAAGCGCACGGTTTCAGGTACTATTTCACTCCCCTCCCGGGGTACTTTTCACCTTTCCCTCACGGTACTAGTCCGCTATCGGTCACCAGGGAGTATTCAGGCTTATCGGGTGGTCCCGACAGATTCACACCGGATTTCACGGGCCCGGTGCTACTCGGGTATTCGAATCGACAGTCGCCGTGTTTTCGTCTACGGGATTCTCACCCTCTACGACAGGCCGTTCCAGACCACTTCGACTAACACGACGATTTCTCACTGTCGGCCGGCATGGCAGCGCCGACACAACGAACCCCACAACCCCGAATACACAACCCCTGCCAGGTATCACATGTACTCGGTTTAGCCTCATCCGCTTTCGCTCGCCACTACTCACGGAATCACATGTTGTTTTCTCTTCCTGTGGGTACTGAGATGTTTCACTTCCCCACGTTCCCTCCACACACCCTATATATTCAGGTGCGGGTAACACGACATCACTCGTGCTGGGTTTCCCCATTCGGAAATCCTCGGATCACAGCTCGGTTGACAGCTCCCCGAGGCATATCGCAGCCTCCCACGTCCTTCATCGGCTCCTGGTGCCAAGGCATCCACCGTACGCTCATAAACACTTACAACAAAGATGCTCGCGTCCACTGTGCAGTTCTCAAACAACACACAACA
>NZ_JBKFBA010000106.1:715-2219 GCF_053345925.1 Rhodococcus sp. C26F | reverse complement strand
GTTCGGCACCCGGCGCTCGAAACCGGTGCGCGCGAACCAGGCTGCGATGCGCGCCATGAGGAGGAAATGATGGCGGTCGAACTCGACGAGACACTGTTCCCGGACATCCACGAGGTGCTGATGGCGTACCTCGCACCGCTCGGAGAAACGGACACCGAACCGCCCCTCGAGGATGGGATCGGTATCCAGGTCAACCGGGTCGGTGGTGCCAGCGACGGGATCAGTGACTACCCGCGGGTGCAGATCACCTGCCATCACCCGGATCCGCGCGGAGCCTCATTGCTCGCTCGGAAGGTCGCGAACCGGATGGAGAACATTGCAGGGGAAGCGATCGAGGTCGAGAGCGAGCCGAAGCCGATCTGCATCGACTCGTGCCGGGTCGACACTCCGCCGGAGGCTGAGCCTTACGACAACCCCGACGCCCGGCGTGAGGTTGCGTTCTACGCGCTGAGCCTGCAGAAGCCCTGGCGGCGCTGACACCTCACACGCTCACCATTCATCCCAGGCCCGCGACATCACCGTCGTGGGCCTTTCTCATGTCCCAGGAGGGCATCATGGCCACATCTGTTGGCGAACTCGAGGTCGCGCGGCACCAGCGTGAACTCATCCTCAAGCCGAACCGCATGCACATCTTCGGGATGGGCATGGACGTCGACCCCATCGAGTACATCACCGAGGGATCGAACTCTCAGCTCGCCGAACTCCCCGACGGTGCATGGGACTTCGGTCTGCTGCTCAAGGACGACGCGATCACGCTGACCCGCGAGCTCGAGAAGTCCGACATCATGGCGGTCGGTTACAACAACCCGATCCGCTCGGACTTCACCTCCGACATCGCGGGCCTGCAGTTCACCGGACTCGAGGCGAACCGGTACAACATCGAGAACAACCTCGGCATGGACCTGTCGAACATGGTCGCCGATCCCGAGACCGGTGAGGTCGCGTTCGATCAGGCAGCGATCGCAGAGATCCGTCAGCAGCGCTACCTCTGCATCGCCCAGTTCAACTCCGGCGTCGATCGCATCTACCTGGGGCGCCTGTTCTACGCGGGTGAGGTCGCCGAGATCAGTGAGCAGACCCTCTCCGACGGTGAGGGCTCGCTGACCTGGCCGACCACCGTGAACGCGATGGTCGACACCGAATACGGCGTGTCGGTGCGCCACTACTTCGGCGGCGAAGGCTGGAACCGTGTCCTCGAGGACGCCGGGTTCAAGCGTGGTGGCCTGTCCATCACCACGGCGTCGCTGCCGGGCGCGACCGTCGGCGCGGCCTATACGCAGACCCTCGCCTCCTCGGGAGGCACGGGCACGAAGACGTGGACGGTCTCGACCGGATCTCTGCCCGCTGGGCTGAATCTCAACGCGTCGACCGGTGTCATCTCCGGCACCCCGACCGCGGCGGGAACGTCCAACTTCACCGTTCAGGTCGTCGACAGTGCGACTGCCGGCAGCGCTCTCAAGCCGCTGTCCATCGTCGTCAGCGCCTGACCGCCGGCCCGGCCCCG
>NZ_JBKFBA010000106.1:0-681 GCF_053345925.1 Rhodococcus sp. C26F | reverse complement strand
CTTCCCTGCCCGACGCTTCCAGACCGCCACACCGACCGTCACAGAAGGAGGTCCCGTCATGGGACAGATGAAGACCATCCGCAAGGCCGACTGGGCACCGCGACCCCTGCTCGCTCCGGACGGCCGCAGCTACACCCCCGGCTCGTTCCGGGAAGAACGTGAACTGCTCTCCTCCGGCTACGCGCCCGCTCCCGTCGACACCGGAGACCCCGTGCCCGCTGGTGACACCGCGGTCGACCCCGCCACCACGGCTCCCGAGAGCGCGCCGGCTGATGCCGCCGCCGAAGCCGTCGTGGCCGCACCTGAACCCGCGCCAGCCGCGGAGCAGATGCCCGCGCCCCAGACCACCACCAGCAAGGCCAAGGCCGCACGGAGCAACGGAGAGAGCAAGTGAGCAAGGACAACCTCGACAACGTCACCCAGCTCGACGAGCAGGACGTTCGCCGGTACGGCGGAGAGAAGCGTGAGGGCAAGAAGCCTTTCAAGTTCCAGATCGGTGAGTCCCCGACCTTCTACGTGCAGGAGCCGGACGCCGACACCGTCATGGACATCGAGGAGGCCCAGACCTCCCGCCGTGTCCTGAAGCTGTTCCTCGGCGACCAGTTCGACGACGTGGCCGACTTCCTCGGCCCGGAACATCCCGACACCCTGATCGATCTCGCGCGGGACCTGTCCAAGCAC
>NZ_JBKFBA010000105.1:0-2293 GCF_053345925.1 Rhodococcus sp. C26F | reverse complement strand
ACCAGTTCTACTGGCGCTACACCACAACTGATCTACGTCGACAACTGTCACATCTGGACGACTACGAGACCGCTATCGCTGATCGGTTGGCTGCATGCCCCCCGATGAACGTATGGGGAGGACCACTAAGGACCCGGTAGCGATCACACCCTGACTCGGTGAAGCGCTTTCGCAGCATCGACAATCCCCGGATGATCGAGATCCAACGCCTCTACACGAACCACATCCGGACGCTGCCATGACGCCAGCACCGTCCACACCGGACGGTGATAAGACCACCACGACACCGCCTGCCACGCGCGATCATCCGAATGCGGATCCGTCTCCGACCAGATTCGATGCCCCCACCCCTGGGTGACCGACAGGTTCCGAGTCACCACCTGAGTCGGCCGCAAGCCGAGCCGCACCAATTGCGCCGGGTCATCGAGATCGAGAACCCGCAGATCGTCCGGTAACTCGAAGACCCCCAATGCACGGCGCGCACCGGGCACCTGGGGGAACTCGAACATCGACACATCCCAGCGAACGAGATTGCCGAAAGTCTCCCCGCACGCCGCCTCGGCGTAGCGCGAGACGTACCAGACGTGATAATCGGGGTGATCGATACGGCCGCCGCGCTGCGGACGATGCTCGTACAGCGGGTGCCCAGGCTCACCGGCCGCGGCAGAAGACAAATACGGAAAGACTCGGTAGACCAGCACGTCAGGCGGCCCCACCCCACGTCTCGGCATCCAACGCTTCCAACACCGGTGCCGGCCCCGACAGTTGCAGCACATCGATCGGGCGACCACCGTCGAGATAGACGTTCGCGCTCTCCAGCCAGGTCCGCGCCGCCTCCTCCCCCCACACCAGACGAGCCCGCGCCAGCACATGCTCGAGGTCGATCAGCAATGGCGCCGCAGCCGGACCGGGCCGCTCCTCCCCTTTGACCCAGCGAGACGTTTGCGAACGGTTGACCCCCACGATCGCCGCCAAACCAGCCCCACCGAACTCCTCGGCTAGATACCGCACCCGCTCGGCAGACAACGGATCATCAGCGGCGACACGCCCCGACACCGCGCGACGAACCGCGCGGCCTCCAGCAGAGCGGGGCACATGGCCCCGTCCGGCGGCAGACGACTTCTTCCTCGAAGTGGACATATCCCATACTACCCAACATTTCCGTTGGGCAGAAAGGCCGTGCTGACCAGAAGGCCAACAGAGGGGTCATTCGCGTTCCCTTCCGATGTCCGTCACACGTCGCTGACACCGCTGGCGGTTGTCCCCATCAGCTCGGCCACCTTGCCCGACCGAGGTGCATCTTCACCGGTGGCGGCGAGGGCCCTCAGGTAGCGGCGTTCCCTCTCCGTCGCCCGATATCGAGGAAACAGAAGAGGTCGTCACCCGACCAGGCCAATCCGAGAAGCCAGCCACGATCTCGGGGCCCGCGCCCTCGGCCGAGTCCTGTAGCTGCTCCCGGCGCCGGCGATACGGACGCTCGTCGAACGGCCCAGTGCAACGGACACCTGCTCGCCTTCATCAGCGCCCACGAGCAGATAACGCAGCTCCACCCGATCGCCGGAACGGCGCGCGTGCACATCGAGGAAACGCATCACCTCCGCCAGACCAACATCTTCACCGAGAGCCGGCAAGTAGGTGCGCTCTTCCCAGCGCACAGGGGATGCGAAAGGCCACATCCCGAAGAGTTATCGTCACCCGAGACCGGTGCTGCTGCCGAGCGGATCCCCATGGCAGTCGAATCGACATCGAATACACCAGAACGCTGGGCCGCCGAGGACCCTATAGGGATGCCCGTGGGGTAGTCGCCGACGAACAACGTCATCGATTCGAGCACCGTACGCTGACGATCGAACGCCGCGCGTGTCGCCTTCTGCAATTTTCTGCACCGTTTGGGCATGGCCGGCCTGAGGTCGTGATTGGCTGTGTTCGCAGGTGCGTGCTCGACACGCGTCGGCGGAGTGACAAACAGCGCTGGGATCGTGGTCCGAACTGTGCTCGGCTGCCACGCTCCTGGCAGATCAGGAGTCCGTCGGTCGCGGCCGAAATGCTCCTGCTGGACGCGAGCCGCATCGACTCCTTCACCCTGAACGGAGCGTGAGATGGATTCCTGGCATTACTTATTCGTCTTGGCGGCCTGCTTGATCGTGACCGCTCCCCTGGAGTGGGGGGCACGGATCTACCGACAGCCGGCCCGCGTCGTCCGAGCTGTCGCACCGGTGGCTGTCATCTTCCTGGCCTGGGATGTGCTGGCCGTTACTGCCGGGGTCTGGAGCTTCAATCCCCGCTACGTCAC
>NZ_JBKFBA010000104.1:0-2374 GCF_053345925.1 Rhodococcus sp. C26F | reverse complement strand
AGCTCTCACCGATGACGACCGACAGGGACCGGGACTCGTCGTGTGCGGTGATTTCGATGGGCTCGCCGTAGACCTTCGCGGCCGCGGAGAACGCGCTGACGACGTGCGGGGTGAGGTTGATCGTGTCGAAGTCACCGTGGGGCAGGGACCGGATGCGGGAGATGGTATGCGCGACGTCGGCGAACGAGTCGAGGGTTTCCATTCGGGGAAGTTCGAGTGCCTGTCCGTCGATTCCGGGAAGTCCGGAGACGTCGGCGATTTTGATGTAGTTGTCGCCGGTCTCGATCTGCAGCATCGCTTCGGGCTCGTCGTTCTTGTCGGCCGGCGCCTTGAACACGGACAGGATCTTGCGGACCTGGTCGGGGGCGAGATCGACGAGTTCACCGTCCTGGCTGACGGGGTCGTCGACGGTTTCCCATACCGAGGCGATGGCGAGGCCGGAGGTCCAGCCATCTGTGGCAGTGACCGTGAGGTTCTCTTCGCCGATCTCGATGCGGACGCGGCGGAGCTGTTCTGCCTTCGGGTGAGCGTGTGGGACGACTGCGGTGCATGCGCGCCGCAGGTCGTGTGTGGAGACGCAGATGGTGGTCACTGCTGTCCTTCCGGATCTGGGAATGGCATTTCGAGTTGGCCGGCGACCGGTGCGGAGGTCTGGTGGTGGTTGCGGCAGAGCCAGCCGTAGATGGTGACGCGGCGTTCTGCGGACTGTTCTGCCCACCAGGCGTCCGCGTCGGCCGCGGTCGGACTCACCCGCTCCACCCCCGACACTGAACGTGTTTGACGACACCGGCGGGCAGTTGCTCTTCGCAGACCGAGCAGAGGCGGACGACCGGTTGTACGTTCGCCGCGGCGGACTGGATCGCGGATGCGACCGGAACGCTGTCTGTAACGCGGTATTTCGAGAAATCGTCGGTCACGGTCAGCCTCGGCGGATCTCGCGGAGGCAAGTGAGGCAAATCAGGTACGGCACTGTGACGTCGGACTCGCGGGTGGGGACGTTGGGCAGTTCATCCGATTCGACGAGGACGCCGTTGCACTCACGGCAGCGGCCACCTCGGCAGTCCATTGGGCGTGGGCGAGGCCGTTGTTTCGGCTTGACGAATCCTGCCTTCGTGAGCACCCGATGGACCGCGTCGGTGTGCTGCTTGAATGCCTTTTGCACGGCCTGGTCCCGTTCCTCGAAGGACTTTGTGATGCCTTCGTGGAATGCCCGATGCTGTTCGGTGTCGACGACGAGTGCGGCGCAGACATGACATGTCGCGAACGCGCTGAACATGGGATCTTCGGTCACTGGGCAGTCCTTCCGTTGTTGGCGGCCTCGACGAGCTCCCGCCGGTAGACGCGCAGGACGCGGGCGCGAACGAAGGCCACATTCAGCAGCACCCATCCGAGGAAGACGACCAGCCATCCCCAACCAAGGGCAGCGCAGACGAGCACGGCGACGACGAGGATCACCTCGGCGATCGTGAACGCGGTGAGGGTCTTCTTCGGCAGCGGCCGATCGCGTTCGTCGGTCATCGGTCGCCGTCCGTCCCGAGGACTTCGTTGAGCTCGGCGATCATGTTGTCTTCACCGCCGGTGCCGAACTGCTGCCATGTGCGCAGGAGCGATCGGATGCGGTCGACGACGACGGAGGCCGGGACATCCGACGGAACCTCGATCGGGTATCCGCCGGCGTCCTGACGCTTCTTCTCGAGTCCGTGGCTCACCGGTCGCTCCCCTGCTTCGGCTCATCGAGGATCGTGGCGACGAGTGCGGTCGCGATTTCCATGCGGGTTTCGCGGCTCAGCGAGCTTGCGGTGTCTACACGCACGCCGCCTTCGACGTCGCGAGTGATGGCTGCAGTTTCATCGCTCGAGAACCAAGGCAGGGTGATCGGAGGGCAGTGCAGGATGGCGTACTGCGGTCCGAGTTCGTTTGCTACAGCGCGAAGGTCGTTGTCGGTGAGGTCGTTCGTCGTCATGATGATCGGCTTCCGAGGTAGGCGGCTGCGTTGTTCCAGGCTTCGGTCTTTCCGCGCGACGCGGACTTGCCGAGGGTCGCGAGGACAGGCCGGCGCAGGTGGTCCGGCAAACGCTTCCAGCACTCGGAGCACGCGAACGTGTTCGAATGCAGGACTCTGTGCGGGTGTCCGGGGCACCTGCGCCGGCGGGCGCTCACTTCGTGGTCTCCGCGGTGTTGCGGATCTGCACGGGCATGTCGAGGGATTCGACGGTGCAGGGGGTGTTGCCACGCCACAGTCGGCCGGGCCGGTCGCCGATGGTGAAGACGCGACCGGAGTCGAGTTCGACGAATCGGGTGCCTTTGGCGAGGTGCCAGAGGATCCGGCTGTCGAAGATGACCGGTTCGGCCGTGTCGTTGGTGATCATGCGAT
>NZ_JBKFBA010000103.1:0-2448 GCF_053345925.1 Rhodococcus sp. C26F | reverse complement strand
CCGCCGCCAGATCAGGGAACTCTTTGGGCGTGAGCACCTTTCGCTGCACCATCGAAAAGTAGATCTCCACCTGATTCAGCCACGAGGCATGCTTCGGGGTGTGAACCATCACCGCGTCCGGATACCGCTGTGTGAAACGGTCGATCGCGGCTCCGGTGGTGTTCGAGGTGAACACCCCGCGACTGTTCGACGCTGCATATCCGGACGGGGATACTGCTGCCCCTTCCGGATCAGCGCACCCGGAGATATCGCATACCTCGGGTTCGGTGGCGGTGTGAACGCCGTGCAGTCACCGCTGCTCGCCTGGACCAGGCCTACGACGAACTGCGGCGACTGCGCCCGGGCCTGACGTTTCTGGGAAATCCGAACCTCGGTCTGCCGGTCGTGACAGTCACACCCGACCATGCGATCGAGGTCGTCATTTCGCTTGTCCCCGCCCTGTGACGATGCCGCGCTGCGGGCTGGGGTACCTCCGTTGTCCTCGCCGATTCCCGACCATGCTTCGGGACACGATCGCGGGGATGACGAGCAGCGAGTATGCCCGTCCGGGTGAGACTCTCAGCGGCACGAAGTACCGACATTTCCACCGCTCGTGCCGCCACGAAGCGAGGCGATCTGTCGGTGCAGGTCACCCGCCATGTGTCCGACCCGCGCCGACGACAGGCCGCGCTTGACGTAAGGCCCGCGTTATCGGTGATCGTGATGCCGCACGCCTTACACGCAGGGTGCGTACCGCCGGCAATGCTGGGTGGACGTGTCGAGAGGACCCTGCTCGGACTTGTTGACACAGCCGTCGACGAGCCCGGTTGGATCGTGACCGCACCCGGGACCGCACATGTGGGATGGTCCGTCAACTATCGAGGCCCGCCGCTAGAAGTGCCGGATCTGTACGAATGCTTTTGGTTTCGAGCGAGGGTGCCCCGCTGTCGAGAGGATGAGGGTTCTCGGCAGCGGGGCAGTCCCTGTGGTGGGTCAGCCTATGCTGAAGGGCTGTCCCCACAGGGTGACCTGCTGGGTGGCCGTCGGAGTGTCGACGGTGACCTTCACATAGCTGCGAGCCTGAGCGTAGCCCGCGCAGCCGGTGACGCCGAGGGTGGTGTCGCCCCAGGTGACACTGCCGCTCGCACCCTTGAAGGTGTTGAAGTTGCGGTGCGTCTCGGCGCCGAACGCGTCGGTGGTGGTGATGTCGATGACCTTGTAGTCATACGCCTGGTTGGGTGCGAGGGTGATTCCCGCACCGGCGTTGGCACCGAGGGTCCCGGACTGTGTCGTCGCGGTCGCGGTGCCGGTGATGCCGCCGCCGGCGTTCAGGCCGCCGTTGAGGTTCGCGGTGAGCGAGAGCTGGCAGGCGACGATGTAGCCGGGCTGGATGCGGCCACCGATCTGTGCGCCCGGTCCGCTGAGCTCGACCTTTGCATTGCCGGACACCCAGACGTTGCGGTGCAGGGGCGTGGCCCCCATCGACGGGGAGATATTCGCCGTCTCGCCGGTGCGTGTGACGGTCACGACGGTGCCGTCCGGCAGAGTCTGGGAGATGTTTCCATCCGGCAGCGGGACGAAGGTATCGGCGTTGGCGGCACCTGCGGAAGCGAATCCGAGGGCCACGGCGATCGTCGCGCCCACGCCGGCCATCTTGAGGCCGCTGATGACGCTGGTCTTCATGTGTTTCTACTCTCGAGGTCGGGTCTCGCGCGTAGCGAGGAGGCGGGAATTACGGTCTCGGGCTGGGTCAGCCGATGCTGAACGGCTGGCCGTACAGCGTGGTCTTGACGTAGTCGTTGCCCGTCACTTCCAGGACCGTGTAGGCGCGGGCCTGGGCGTAGCCGCCGCAGCCCTGGACCTCGAGCTGTGCGTCCTGGTACTGGATCGTGTACGTCCCGTCGGCCTTGATGTCTCTGGCCTGTACCGGAACGAACTTGACCTGGCCGGCGCTGAGGGGGATCGCCAGTGAGGCGGTTCCGCCGACGTTGCCGCCCATGGATTCTTTGACCAGGTCCGCCGACATTCCCATGTTGAAACCGAGGGTTCCCGACATCTTGCTGACGTCGACCTGGCAGCCGACGATGTAGCCGGTCGTCAGACGCGGAACACCGTTGGTGGAGGTGCCCTGGGTGCCGTTGGCGTCCTTGGCGATACCGCCGTTGGTCGGTCCGGCCTCGAGGCCGGCGGGAAGCCCGGTCACCGTGGCTGTGACGGTTCCCGAGACCCACGCGACGCGGCCGGCGCCGTTGGCCGCGAGCGACGGCGAGATCAGCGCGCTTTCGGCGGTTCGTGTGATCTTGTGGGTGCCGACGATCTGCTCACCGTCGGGCAGGGGAACGAAGGTGTCGGCGTGTGCCGCGCCTGCGGAGGCGAACCCCAGTGCGATGGCGGCAGCGGCGACGCCGCCGATCCGGGCGGCGCGGCGCAGTCCGGATGCGTGCTTGTTGCTCAATGGATACCCCTACT
>NZ_JBKFBA010000102.1:0-2460 GCF_053345925.1 Rhodococcus sp. C26F | reverse complement strand
CGCTCACCTCGACGTCCTGTTCGCTGCGGACTAGGCAATCGGCCCAGTATTCGATCGATGCCTGCCGCTCGTCCGGCGTCATCGTGGCCAGTTCCGCAGCTAGATCTGGATGGCTCTTGCGTAGCACATCTATCAAAGCATCGAACATCTCTACTACACCTGCAAAACCGAACACGTCGTGCCTCCCGAATTTCCTACCCCGATATCGAGAGGGTATCGGGTCGGTTTGAACGCGTGTTACCGAACAGGTGTTCGAACCTGATCTTGTGCTATTTGACCTTTTTGCGCAGTTCGATCATTCGGCGTGCTGCCTCCGCCAGGATCTCCTCGTCCGATACGAGCGATAGGTCTGGCTTTACGCGTTCGAGTTTGAGGTCCTCGAGCCCCAGTAGGCCGGAAGCGAGCAGTGCGTCGAGAAAATTGGCGTCGAGAGCTCTTGCGGTCGCGCGTACGAGCTCCAGTCGGGGAACGGCGTTCCCTCTCTTCCAGTGCGAGAGTGTGGAGGGATTGAATCCAGCGGCATCGGCGAGTTCGGCCGCGGTCATGCCCTTGCGTTCCATTGCGTTACTGATGAACTCCCACCAGGTGTTCTTCGGGCTTTCCATGGATGCAACGTGATCTCCCATGAGTGCAAACCCTAAGTGGTGAGTTGAATCAATGCAATGCACGTTTGGGTAACGAACTTACTGCGGAGTAGGTCAAAGGTCCCAAATCCCCAGGTGGACGCATGTCCAGTGTGTCCGTTCTCACGCCGTGAATGAATCAAAGCAATCTTGTTGCACACGTTCACGACGCCGCGTACCGTGAATGAAGTCACGCAAGATTAATCCAGTCAACTCAGGAGCCCCGACGTGCCGCAGGGACACCGCGACGAGCAAAGGGAACGGATCGACGACGCAGCGCGCACCTTCGACCGTCTCCTGGCCGAACAGAACGAGGCAGAAAAGGAGATGACCGAGGCCAAACGAAAGTGGGCCGACGCCTCAGCAGCCGTGATCGAGCAGTACTTCGTTCTCAAAGAACTGATGGAGGACACAACTCCATGAACGCACCGACTCAGGCAAACGCACTGCCCGAAGAGGCACTGTCCTACCGAGTCTCTGATGCCGCCAAGGCAATTGGCGTCTCGACGATGTTCATTTACCGCGAGATCAAGGCCGGTCGATTGGGATGCCGCTACGCCGGCCGCTCGATCCTCGTCCCCGCCGACGAACTCAAATCCTGGCTCGACTCGCTTCCGAGCGAACAGTAGCCGCCCACCAAAACAAAAGGGCCGCCAGCTGATCCCGCAGCTGACGGCCACCGACACCGCAGAAAAGGAAACCCGATGTCGAACACCAACCTTACCCGCACTACCGTCGCCGTGCTCGAGCCGGGCGACACCCCCATCTTCGACGAGCTGACCGAACACTTCTTCACCACGCCGGTTGGCACCGCCTACATCTTCACTACCCCCGCCTTCGATGAGCTCGACCGCCATTTCCACACGATTCCCATCGACATCGCACTGGCCCCCGACACGATCGACGCCCAGATCGTCGACGTCCGCGATGTGCCCGCCCACGACACGAACGCCGACGAGCCTCCCACCGCGTCGAAGGCCAGCAAGGCAGAAGTGGTGCTCTGGTCCACGGCGCTCGGCGCAACTGCGGGCACCATCGTCTGGCTGAACAACCTGCTCAACGCGACGGCCATCGCATGATCACCAACGACACGGCCGAACCGGTCATCTTCGACAGCCGGATCCTCTGGCACCTCGCCAAAGGCACCCGATTCGTCGAACTCGACTCCGGTCGCGTCTTCACCATCGGCGACCGGCCCGGCCGACTGTGGCGTGGCAACACCCCCTGCACCGTCGAATCCCTCGACATGCCCGTGCAGATCCGCAACACCGCGGAGACCACGAAGTGAGCGCCCGCCGGCGCAGGTGCCCCGGACACCCGCACAGAGTCCTGCATTCGAACACGTTCGCGTGCTCCGAGTGCTGGAAGCGTTTGCCGGACCACCTGCGCCGGCCTGTCCTCGCGACCCTCGGCAAGTCCGCGTCGCGCGGAAAGACCGAAGCCTGGAACAACGCAGCCGCCTACCTCGGAAGCCGATCATCATGACGACGAACGACCTCACCGACAACGACCTTCGCGCTGTAGCAAACGAACTCGGACCGCAGTACGCCATCCTGCACTGCCCTCCGATCACCCTGCCTTGGTTCTCGAGCGATGAAACTGCAGCCATCACTCGCGACGTCGAAGGCGGCGTGCGTGTAGACACCGCAAGCTCGCTGAGCCGCGAAACCCGCATGGAAATCGCGACCGCACTCGTCGCCACGATCCTCGATGAGCCGAAGCAGGGGAGCGACCGGTGAGCCACGGACTCGAGAAGAAGCGTCAGGACGCCGGCGGATACCCGATCGAGGTTCCGTCGGATGTCCCGGCCTCCGTCGTCGTCGACCGCATCCGATCG
>NZ_JBKFBA010000101.1:0-2469 GCF_053345925.1 Rhodococcus sp. C26F | reverse complement strand
AACATCGTGACGCGCGGAGCGGAACTGATCAGTGCTTGACCGTCGCCGAAATGTCCGACTGGTTCTGCGCGACTGGGCGCGCCATTTCAGAACTCGAGCTCCCCCCGTAACGAGGCTCAGGGAAAATCCCCAGCTGTGCTCAACGAAAATCCCCACCTGTGAGCGGTGTTCACTGTAGCGGTTGTCGGGTTCCGGTGGTGGCTTTGCGGAGGTTCTCCGAGCGTGCGTGATGATCGCGCAGTCGGTAGGAATCGCCGTCGAGGTTGAGCACCACGGACCGGTGGAGGAGCCGGTCGAGCATGGCGGCGGCCACGGTCGTGTCACCAAGGACCTCACCCCATTCCTCGACACCGCGGTTGGTGGTCATGACGATCGAGGTCTTCAGATAGCGTTGTGCAACAACCTGAAACAACGCCGATGCCGCCTCCCCGGGCAACGGAAGATAACCGAGTTCGTCGATCACCAACAGGGTCGGGCCGGCGAAGAACCGCATCGTCGTCGCCCACCGACCCTCGATCGCAGCGCGATGACAACGAGCGGCCAGATCGGCGGCGGTGGTGAAGTAGGTGCGATAGCCGGCATGTGCGGCTGCCCGCGCCAAACCCACCGACAGGTGGGTCTTTCCGACCCCCGGTGGGCCGATGAGCAGGACGTTCGTCGCGGTTTCGAGGAACCGGCAGGTACCCAGTTCGGTGATCAGTGCCCGGTCGAGGCCGGGGGCTGCGTCGTAGTCGAAATCCTCGAGTGAGGTCGGGGTGGGCAGGCACGCGAACCGCAACCGCCCGGCGAGGCGGCGGGCTTCGGTAGCCTCGACCTCGATCGACAGCAGCTGTTCGAGAGCAGCGGTCATCGACAGACCGTCCTTCTGGGCCCGGTCGAGCACCGACGGCAGTGCCTCGGCGGCATCGTGCAGCTTCAAGGTCGCCAGATGACCGCGCAGCCGCTGATAAAGACTCGCGGCGTGGGTGGTCGTGATGGTGGCGTCGGGGGTGCTCATGCCAGGGTGTTCCTTCCACGGGCGGCGCGCTCGTAGGCGGCCAGGTCGACAACCGTCGATCGCGATGTCCTCGATGACAACTGACGGTCAGTGGTGTCGGTGCGCAATACTGCTGCCGCAGTGAGGGCGTCGGGTCCGGGTGGGATGCGTTCCTTGCGGCGGTGTGGCCGGCCTCCGGCCGCAGCGGCGGCCATCGCGGTCTGGTCGAGGGCGTGGACGTGGCCGTGATCGCGCACGAGAGCGTCGGCCCCGTCCGGAGCGAGGCGGTGGCGGGCGACGGTGATGTGTGAGGCGGTGACGATGTCGATCACCTCGTCCCCGAGCCGGCGAGTGACGGTGACCTGCGCTGCGGCCGGTTCCGGGGCACCGAGTAGCGGTTGCCTCGGTAGGCCACCAGCGCCTGCCGTGACACGGTGCGGGTCTCGGTGACCGTCACCGGATACGGAACCGATGGCGGCGGTGTCAGGGGTTCGGTCGCGGCGATCGCCGCCACCGTCGATTTTCCTTCGAGGGTGGTCCGGGATCGGGTGTCGGTGCGCAGGCAGCAGAATTCGTTCAACCTCGTCTGCGCCTGCTCGACGGTGACCTTGTCCGGCAGTGTTCGCCACCATCTCTGCGCCGCAGTCAGATTCGCTTTCTCGACGACGCCTTTGCGGTTCCCGGCCCGAGGCGGGCAGATCGCAACCGAGACGCCGTAGTGTTTGGCAGCGCCGGCGAACGAGGCGGTGACCTTCCCGCTGTCGGGGTGACATACCGTGGACATTCGATCGAACCGCCAGGTACGGGTCAGACCGCCGAGTTCGCGGACGATGCGGTCGAGACCGCCGATCAGATGCGGTTGGGTCATCGCCGGGGCGAGGACCCCACGCCACCGCCCGGAATGCGCCAGCGATCCGACCAGCAGATATGCGGTCTTGCCCCACGCCCAGGAGACGGGTGGGTCCGGCAGTTCGAGCCAGTCCCATTGGGTTTCCGCCCCCGCCGGATCTGGCGGGTCAGCGTCTGATACGAGGCGGTGTAGCCGAGGTTCTCGAGTTCGTCGCACAAGGTCCGCGCCCACAGGTGCGGATCCTCGGTCAGACGAGCGGTGACGTAGTCGACGAACGGTTCGAACGGGTCCTCACCAGCGGGTTTGCGCACGCCTGGGGTGGTGGTGCCGTTCAGATAGTTGCGGATCGTGCGCCGGTTTCGGCCGGTGTGCCGGGCGATCGCCGAAATCGTCCAGCCTCGTTTGTGCAGTGCGTGGATCTCCACGTCTTTTTCCCATGTCCACATGAGAAAGCGGGTCTCCTTCGGGGTGCTGGTGCGTGGTCAGAGACCACCAGCATCGAAGGAGACCCGCCCTCATCGGCGGAGCCACACGGGTGAGCACTTTCGGTGAGCAGGACTGAGCAGGATCAATGAGCGCCATCACTAGTGCCGCACCCGTGAACCTTTGCCCGTTCTGGCCGACACGCCGACCGGTTGCGGCG
>NZ_JBKFBA010000100.1:0-2606 GCF_053345925.1 Rhodococcus sp. C26F | reverse complement strand
CGTCGAGTGGGTATCCACCGGGCGGAGGAGCAGCGATGAGCGCGGTCACGACGAATCAACCTCTCGGCACCCCCACCTGGATCGACCTGGGCATCCCGGATCTCGACCGGGCGATGGCCTTCTACGGGTCGGTCTTGGGGTGGGAGTTCGACGTCGGTCCCGAGGAGTACGGCAGGTACACGATGTGTCTGCTCGGCGGTAAGAAGGTTGCCGCGCTGATGCCGAATCTCGATGAGAGCGCGACCGAGTTCTGGTGGAACGTCTATCTGGCGACTGACGATGTCGATGCGACGGTCGCTCGGTCCGTGGCCGCGGGCGGCACGTTGCTGACGGAGGCGATGGACATCGCCGACCAGGGTCGGATGGCGATGGTGCGGGATCCGTCCGGTGCGCAGTTCGGCCTGTGGCAGGGACGGGCACACGTTGGCTGCGAGCTCGTGAACGAGCCGAACACGTTGTTACGCAACGACTTGGTGACCCCGAATCCCGGACCGGCGCGGGAGTTCTACGCGGCGGTGTTCGACTTCACCCTGGATGGGAATGACGACCTGCCCGGCGTGGACTTCACCTTTCTGCGCAGACCGGATGGGCACGAGATCGGCGGCATCGTGGGCGATGCGTCCGCCTCGGCGTCGTCCTGGGGCACGCTCTTCCAGGTCGTCGATGCCGACGTGGTCGTCGCCGCGGCCCGGGTCGGTGGGGGTACCGCGGACGATCCGGTGGACATGCCGTACGGGCGGACCGCGGAGGTCACCGATCCGTTCGGTGCGAAGTTCACGGTGGGTTCCCCGCTGCGGGGTGTACAGGGATAGACGCTCCCGTCGGGCTACCCGCCGACAGTCGGTGCGTGCTCGGTGGCGCCGAGGGTGATCGCGGGCCCGTCGGCCCTGGGCGCTTCAAAGAGGCGGCAGCGCCGCTTCTTGCGAGCGTCGCTTCCTTGCGGCTTTGCGGTTGAGCGGATCCGTCATCGGGTTGTTCGTCAGCATGGTCGCAAGGTGTGCGGGGCGTCGAGGGGTTACAGGCTCCACAGCCTCATCAGCGCCGCGCGCAGAGCGGGCGAGATGACGCGGTGATCGCTATGCAGGCGCGGGTTCGGGTGGCCGTGTTCGATGAGACTGCGCGCAGCGGAAGCCACTGGGATGGGGTCGAGGTCGGTACGGACGCGCAAGCGGTACGCCACGGCAGAGCGGGTGTGGGGGATACGGTGCGGGCCGGTGTCGACGACGGCCGGCGGATGCAGCTGGGTGTTGTCGTCGCTGATCCGGAGGATGACGTCGCCGGGTTGGAGGCGGGTGCGGCGGTCGGGACCGGGAGTGTTCTGGCGGATCCATATGATGTGGTAGCTCGGGTCCGGCCGGTTCCAACTGGCGGTTGTTGCGGCCCATAATGTTTCGTCTTCATCGGTGGGGGTGTAGTCGTCGAGGTGCCGCAGGAACATCCGGCGTACGGGGGTGGGTAGGAGATCGTGGTCGGTGCGGGTGCGGCTGCCGATCCCCGCGAGGGGTACCACTCGTCCGATCTGCCAGATGGCGGTGGCACTGTCGAGGAACACCTCGTCGACCACGACGGTGTCTTCGAGACCGTCGAGGAAGGCGTGTGCGGCGGCGATGGCGTCGGGGTCATCGGTGATCAGCGCGGTTTCGTCGGCCACGGTGGAGCTGATCGAGGCGCTGGCAGGTCCGACGATCACTCGGTCACTGGTGAGGATCAGTCCGGTATGCAGGTTCGGGGTCGACAGCACACGTACCCCAGCGTCGAGGAAGTGGGCGAGGGCGGTGGGGGAGGTGACGTGCGCGCGCACCGCGGGGCGGGCGGCGTTGACGATGAGTTGGTCTCCGGCACGCAGCGGCAGCAGGTCGGGGGCGGTGTGGTCGAGGTAGGCGATCGCGACGCGGTGAGGGCCGGGGCCGCGGAGGGTGGCGGTGATGTGCGGCCAGGGGTGGGGTGCGTGCAGGGTCGTGCCCATGGTCGGCACGGTAGCGAACGATGATGCGGTGCACGGGGGAGATGACGAGCACCGTGGCCACCTACCGTGTCGGCTACCTACCGACGACGATTCCGAACTGACCGCGTTCTCCGAGACCGTCGACGACCTCGACATGCTGCGGCGCGAGATCCCGCAGATCTGTGAGGCGATCCGCGCCGTCCAGGAGGGTGCCCACGATCGTGCCGAGGTGATGTAGGGCCACGAATCGGGGACTTCGGGGATTATATGGGGGAGTATGGGAAATTTTCCATATTTCTCTATAGATGTTCCATCTGGCTCTGGAATTGAACCCGTTCAAGCCAGGATCAGGGTTGCGGCCTCCCGCGCTGGAAGGTCGGGGCAAGCAGATCGAGGCGTTCGACTTGCTCGTCGCGCGAAGTAAACGACGCAACTACGACCGGGGTATGGTCCTGTCCGGTCTGCGGGGAGTCGGTAAGACAAATCCGAGATTCCCCTGTCGGGCGAGCCGGGGCAAAAGCCCGGCATCGGACGCCGGTGACACTTGTTGAGGTCGCGGTGACCGTGTCGGCACCCTCCATGCGCCCCCTCGACGGTGACGTGCCGCGGTGAATTGACGTAAGGACCGCGTTCTCAATGATCACGACGCCGCACGCCTTGC
>NZ_JBKFBA010000010.1:121691-155026 GCF_053345925.1 Rhodococcus sp. C26F | reverse complement strand
CGCGACTCGAAGATCGACTCGCTGTACGAGGGCACCACCGCCATCCAGGCGCAGGACTTCTTCTTCCGGAAGATCGCCCGCGACCGCGGTGTGGCACTGGCCCACGTCGCCGGTGAGATCAAGAAGTTCGTCGAGCGCGACGACGCCGACCAGCGCCTGAAGAAGGAGCGCACGCTCCTGGCCACCGCCCTCGGCGAGACCCAGACGATGGTCGCCACGCTCACCCAGTACCTCATGGGTGCGCAGGAGCAGCCCACCGAGCTGTACAAGGTCGGCCTCGGTTCGGTCCGCTTCCTCGAGGCGTTCGGCGACCTGATGATCGGCTGGCTGCTGCTCGAGCACGCCGAGATCGCGCTCTCCGCGCTCGACGCCGGCGTCGACGCCTCGGACAAGGCGTTCTACGAGGGCAAGGTCGCGGCCGCGTCCTTCTTCGCCAAGAACGTCCTGCCGGAGCTGAGCGTCGCGCGTCAGATCATCACCGACGTCGACCTCGACATCATGGAGCTCGACGAAGCGGCGTTCTGATCGAACCGCTCACGGCGGTAGCGCGATAGACGAGACCGACGTTGTGCGCGATTTCCCCACGGATTTCGCACACGACGTCGGTCTCGTCGTTTCGGGAGCACCGCGAGAAGGCCCCCCGCATCACCGCACCCCTGCGCCCCTTCGCGGGACGCGCTCCCGACGCCACGCCCGAGGAAGCGGACGCCTTGCGCCGCGCCCTGCTCGAGCGCGACGAACCGAGCGCCGAACTGGTGCGGGCCATCCGGCGCGACCGCACCGTCACCCTCGCGCAGTTCCGGACCGCACTGGCCGAGGGCATCGACGCCGTCCCCGACGCCCCTCCCGTGCTCGGAAGTACTTCGAGATGCTCGAGGACACCCCCGCTGGGTCGATCGCGACAGGATCGCCCTCGGCGCCCGCACGCTGCGCAGAGTCGGCTCCGACGCCGGCGACGTCCTCGCCTACGGCTCGCTGCTCGGCGGATACAACAACTCCGGCCCACTGCCGGTGCTGACGTCGTCCGGTCGCCTCACCGGTGAGCGCACCCGCCGGCGCATCGCCGAGACGGGGACGTGGTGGAACGGGTGCGTCGCCGACGGCGGTCTCGAACGATTCGGCGAGGGATTCAAGCTCTCGGTGCACGTGCGGCTGATGCACGCCTTCGTCGACTATCACCACGAGCACGACGGCGGGTGGGACACCGAGTTCCGCGGACTACCGGTCAACCAGTTCGACCAGGCCGGCACGCTGGGCCTGTTCTCGATCACCTTCCTGCTCCACACCCGCGTCCTGGGTGTGCGGCGAGAAACAACTGCGCGACGCACAGCTCCGCATCCTCGACGGCGAGATCCCCGACGTGGTGCCGCTTCCGGAGTGACGAAACAAAAGGAGGTTGTGTGCGTGTTCCTTCACCGGAACCGCACACAACCTCCCCGAAGTTTCGAGGACGTCCGCTACTCCTCTTCGGTTCCACCCGCTGCAGGTGCCTCGACTGCCGGCGCTTCGGCCGCAGGCGATTCGGGTGCGGGCGCCGGTGCGTCCTCGGCCTCGGCGTCCTCCGCTCCGGTGTCGCCGGAGGTCGCGTCGTCGCTGCCACCCGAGGGCTCGTCGCTCGGTTCCGGTTCGGGGCTGATGCACTTCACGATCGGGACCGGGTCGTACCGGACCGTGCGGGTCGCGTTCGAGATCTGCGCGCCCGTCCGTGCGTCGGTGACGATCCGGGTGTCGGTGACGGTGAAGCCCTGCGCGCCGCTCGACGGAATGCAGGCCGAACCGGCGGGCAACGTGATCGTGTTGGGCGAGGTGAAGTTCGTGCGGTTGCCGGTGACCGACTGGACGTCGACGGTCTTGGTGCCCCAGATGCGCACCGTGATGTCCGAGCTCGTGCCGATCGTCTGGATCAGGACGCCCGTGTCGAACGGGTTGCGGAACTTCAGGTCGATGGCGCCGTCGTAGATCGTGGCCTCGCGGGCCGCCGGGTACCGGGAGATGTAGTAACTGTGCTCGGTGTGCTCGACGTCCTCCATCCCGGCGAAGTAGGTCGCGTTGTAGAGGGTGGTCGCGAGCTGGCTGATGCCACCGCCCACGGCCTTACCGGGACGTCCGGCCTCGATGATGCCCGACTCGATGTACCCCTGCGCCGCACCGCGCGGACCGGTGTAGTCGTTGAAGGAGAAGGTCTCCCCCGGCTTCACGATGGCGCCGTTGATCTCCTGCGCGGCCAGCCGGATGTTGACGCCGGAAGCGTATTCGAAGCCGCTGGTGGTGAACTCCGAGACCACTTCCTTGATGCCGAGCTTCTCGGCGCCTTCGGTGGTGAGTTCGGGTTCGGCCTTCCTGTACACCGCGTCGGTGCTGCGGTCGCCCTCTTCCTTCAGCAGGTCGGGCAACCTCTCGAGGGTGACGGGCCAGTCGACCATCTCGCCGGTCTCGCTGGGCACGATCGTCGGACGACCACCGTCGAGGACGATCCGCGCATCCTTCGGTTCGGTCTCCGACGGGGCGAGCTGCGGCGCCAGGATGCCGATCGCGGCCTCGGTGTTGTACTGCGGTTCGAGTCCGCCCGAACCGTCCGGCACGAACGACAGGACGGCGCCCACCGCATCGCGCGGCAGCACACCGACGGCCCCGTCGAGTCCCCGGACGACCAGATCCTGTGCCACGGCCGGAACGGCGACCTCCGCCAGCGCCCGGTCGAGGCCCTCGCGGGTGACGGTGACGTCGACGCTCTCGACGGGCAGCGAGACATCACCGTACGGCCAGCGCTCGGCGAAGACGTCGCCCGCGACTGCGACGTCGAGCTGCTGGCCGGGCTGCGGCGTCACCGGAACGGGTGTGCCGTCCTCGAAGACGATGTTGCCCTCGCGCGGTTCGTGCGCGGCGGCAGCGGCGGCCTTCTCGATGGCTGCGGACAGGGCGACCTCGTCGCGTGTGGAGACCACACCGACCTCGTCGTTCCCGAAGAACGACGCGAGTCGCGTGAACGGATTGAGCGGCTGCGAACCCACCTGGTCGAGGGTCGCGGGCCAGTCGATCCCGATTCCGGCCTCCGAGGGCACGATCTGCCCCTGGGTGTCGCCGGCGGTGACGTCGACGGGCATATCGAGACGCGGCGTCAGTTGCTCGGCGAGTTCGGCCTCGGCCGCATCGAGCGACATGCCGCCGATCTCGACACCTGCGACGGTGACACCGCGCGGCACCTTGCCCGACGACAACGCCAGATCGGCCACGTAGAACATGGCGAGCAGTGCGACGACGCCACCGACGACGAGCGCGATCGTGCGCCGGGGCAGATTCGACCCGGACCTGCCCGGTTCGTCGCCGTCGCCGCCGGAACCTCCCGGTCCGCCCGTGGGCGGAGGAGTGACAGGAGGCGGTCCCTGCGGCGGCGGACCCGCCTGCATCTGCTGGGTCGGCTGGTCGCCCTGCGGTGGGTGGGCGGCCGAGGGCATCGCCGTCGACGTGGGTGGGACGGGAGCCCCCGCCTGTTCGGGACCGGGCTGTGCCGGGTTCTGTTCCCCCTGCGAACGGAGGAGCCGATCGGTGGCGGCGGACGATCCGGCACCCGGCGCCCGGTTCCCCGGCGCGACGACCGGGATGACCGCGGTGGGCGCCTCCGAGGGGTGGACGTTCTCGGTCGGGGGTTCGTCCGCACCGGTGGGAGCCGCCTGGTTCGTGCCATCG
Source organism: Rhodococcus sp. C26F (assembly GCF_053345925.1). Classification (NCBI taxonomy): domain Bacteria; kingdom Bacillati; phylum Actinomycetota; class Actinomycetes; order Mycobacteriales; family Nocardiaceae; genus Rhodococcus; species Rhodococcus sp. C26F. The sequence goes on along the minus strand of NZ_JBKFBA010000010.1, from coordinate 151,339 downwards.
GCTCGGACCTCTGTGGGAGCCTGCGGGGCAGCCAGGGCTTCCGTCTTCGGCTCTCCGACCTGCGTCTTCGCCGGTCCGCTCGCTTCCGGCGTCTCGGCGGCTGTCGGCTGCGGGGCCTCGGCCTGCGGCTCGGTCACATCACTCGCCTGCGACTCGGTGACACTGCTCGCCTGCGACTCGGTGACACTGCTCGCCTTCGCCTCGGCCACCTCCCGGTGAGGATCGACCGCTTCGAAACGCTCGGTAGGAGCCGACGCACCCTCGGCCTCGCGAGCCGACTCCGCCGTCGAACCGACGTTCTCGGTTCGTGCGTCGTCGTGCTCGTGAGGGGACTCGTCGGTCCCGTTGCTGCCGCTCACCCGGATCCCTTCGCAAAGCTGGGCGCGCCGTCGAATTCGCGCGCCGACTACCTGGTTTCAAGGGTAGTGCCCCAGCTTCGGGCGGCTGCGCCCGGAATGCGAAGACCCCGCGTTGCTACCAGGTCGGGGGTCAGGCAGCAGCGCGGGGTCGCTGGGTCTATCGCTGTCCGTCGCGGAGCGTTACACACCGAACGGAACTTTTTCTCTCAACGACTTCCGAGGGGTATCGATCAGGCCTCGAGAATCGCCGTCACACCCTGTCCACCTGCGGCGCAGATGGAGATCAGACCGCGGACGGGCTTGCCGGTCTCCTGCTTCTTCTCGTGCAGCATCTTGGCCAGCGAGGCCACGATCCGGCCGCCGGTCGCGGCGAACGGGTGGCCGGCCGCGAGCGACGAGCCGTTGACGTTGAGCTTGCTGCGGTCGATCGAGCCCAGCGGGGCGTCGAGGCCCAGCTTGCCCTTGCAGTACTCCTCCGATTCGAACGCCTGGAGGGTGGCGAGCACCACGGAAGCGAACGCCTCGTGGATCTCGTAGAAGTCGAAATCCTGCAGGGTCAGGCCGTTGCGCTGCAGCAGACGCGGGATGGCGTAGGTGGGCGCCATGAGCAGCCCGTCGCCACCGTGGATGTAGTCGACCGCGGCGGTCTCGGAGTCGACGAGGTAGGCGAGCACGGGGAGCTTGCGCTCGGCGGCCCACTCCTCGCTCGCCAGCAACGCGGCCGACGCGCCGTCGGTGAGCGGCGTCGAGTTGCCGGCGGTCATGGTGGCGTCGCCCAGCTTGGTGCCGAAGACCGGCTTCAGCGTCGACAGCTTCTCGACCGACGAGTCGGGACGCAGGTTGTCGTCGCGGGTCAGCCCGAGGAACGGGGTGACGAGGTCGTCGAAGAAGCCCCGGTCGTAGGCGGCGGCCATGTTGCGGTGGCTCGCCACGGCCAGTTCGTCCTGCGCCTCGCGGGAGACCCCGAATTCCTTGGCGGTGATCGCGGCGTGCTCACCCATCGACAGGCCGGTGCGCGGCTCGCCGTTGCGCGGGATCTCGATGCCGAGCATCGACGGGCGGACGTTGCCGAGCAGCTTGACCCGGTCGGCCGTGGTTCGGGCCCGGTTCAGGGAGAGCAGGAACTCGCGGAGCTGGTTGTTCACGGCGATCGGGGCGTCGGAGGTGGTGTCGACGCCGCCGCCGATACCCGCCTCGATCCGTCCGGCGGCGATGGCGTCGCCGACCGCGATGATCGACTGCAGGCCGGTGCCGCAGGCCTGTTGCAGATCCCAGGCCGGGGTGTAGGGGCTCAGCGCGCTGCCGAGCACGCTCTCGCGGACGAGGTTGAAGTCGCGGGCGTGCTTGAGGACCGCACCGCCGACGACGGCACCGAGGCGCTCACCCTGCAGGTTGAAGCGGCCGACGAGACCGTCGAGAGTGGCGGTGAACATGTCCTGGTTGGACGCGCGGGCGTACTTGCGGTCGGACCGGGCGAACGGGATCCGGTTGCCTCCGAGAACGGCGACACGGCGCTGCTGCGTGGAACGGGCTTTGGTGGTCACTGGTGTCTCCCGGTTTCGGACGGATTCGAATTCTGGCTACTATTCTTACTCACGGGTAAGTTTGTTGTCGAACACTGCACCGACGACCGAATCGAAGAAGGTGGAATCGTGGCCGAAGCCAAGGGCGCACCCAAGCTCTACGCCCAGCTCATCTCGTCCGCACCCGGAGCGTTCCTCGCCAAGCAGTTCGGTCTGCCACAGCCCGAGAAGCTCCGGCGCTACCAGCCCGGCGAGCCCCCGCTCCCCGGCCCCGTCCTGCTCGGCGGCAACGGCCGCCTGGTCGAACCGATCCGCAACCTCCTGAGCGACTACACGTTCGCCGAGCCGTCCGACACGAAGTTCGGCGCACTCGTCTTCGACGCTACCGGCATCACCGACCCCGCGGGCCTCGAACAGCTCTTCACGTTCTTCCAGCCCACCCTGCGCAATCTCGCCCCGAGCGGTCGCGTCGTCGTCCTCGGCACCACGCCCGAGGAGGCCGGGTCGGTCGACGAGCGCATCGCCCAGCGCGCCCTCGAGGGCTTCACGCGCAGCGTCGGCAAGGAACTGCGTCGCGGTGCCACCGTGCAGCTCGTCTACGTCTCCCCGAAGGCCGCGACCGGCCTGTCCGGTGTGGAGTCGACGCTGCGCTTCCTTCTCTCGGCGAAGTCGGCCTTCGTCGACGCCCAGGTGATCCGCATCGGTGAGGGCGACGCCACCGCCCCCGAGTCCTGGGACCGTCCGCTCGCCGGCAAGGTCGCGGTCGTCACCGGCGCGGCCCGCGGCATCGGCGCGACGATCGCCGAGGTCCTCGCCCGCGACGGCGCGACCGTCGTCGCTGCCGACGTCCCCGCGGCCGGCGATGCTCTGACCCAGACCGCCAACAAGGTCGGCGGCACCGCGTTCGCGCTCGACGTCACCGCCCCCGACGCCGGTGAGAAGCTCGCCGCTCACCTGCTCGAGCGTCACGGCGGCGCCGACATCATCGTCCACAATGCCGGCATCACCCGCGACAAGCTGCTCGTCAACATGGACGCCGCTCGCTGGAACGCCGTGATGGGCGTGAATCTGATCGCCCCGCAGAAGATCACCGACGTGCTCGTCGAGAAGGGCGCGCTGAAGGAGGGTGGCCGGGTCATCGACGTGTCGTCGATCGCCGGTATCGCCGGTAACCGCGGCCAGACCAACTACGGCGCCTCGAAGGCCGGTGTCATCGGCCTCGTCCAGGCGACCAGCGAGGCGCTCGCCGACAAGAAGATCACCGTCAACGCCGTCGCTCCGGGCTTCATCGAGACCGCCATGACGGCCGCGATCCCGGTTGCCACCCGCGAGGCCGGCCGCCTGATGAGCTCGCTGCAGCAGGGCGGCGAGACCGTCGACGTCGCCGAGACCGTCGCGTGGTTCGCGAATCCCGCGTCGAGCGCCGTGACCGGGCAGGTCGTGCGCGTGTGCGGCCAGTCCATGCTGGGGGCCTAGATGGCACGGATCGAACTGTCCTCGCTGCCGTCGACCTTCGACATCTACAGCCGGGCCGTGCTCGGGGCACTGCCCGTCGTGGGTGCGTCGGGCGACAGCCTGCCCGACGACGTCCTGGTCCTGCGGTCGCTGAAGGTCGATCCCGACGATCTCGCCGAGTACACCAAGGTGTGCGGGTTGCGGTTCGGCGACAGCCTGCCGCTGACCTATCCGTTCATCCTCACGTTCCCGCTCGTGATGAAACTGATGGTGTCGAAGGGCTTTCCGTTCGCCGCCGTCGGTTCGGTGCACGCCGAGAACGTGATCGAGCAGTTCCGGCCGATCTCGGTCACCGAGCCGCTCGACATCGCGGTGCACGCGGAGAACATGCGCGAACACCGTAAAGGCCTGCTCGTCGATCTCGTCAGCGAGGTCAACGTCGGACGCGAGCTGGTGTGGCGGCAGACGTCGACCTTCCTGCACCAGCAGCGCACGTCGCTGTCGGGTCAGCCCAAGCCGGAGCCGAAGGAGGAGGAGATCCCCCCGGTCCCCACCTCCACACTGCGGGTCGACCAGAAGGTCATCGACCGCTATGCGGCGGTCTCCGGTGACCGCAACCCGATCCACGTGTCGACCCTGGGCGCCAAGGCCTTCGGATTCCCGAAGACCATCGCCCACGGCATGTGGAGCGCGGCGGCCACCCTCTCGGCCGTCGAGGGACGGATCCCCGGCAAGGTGACCTACGCGGTGCGGTTCGGGAAGCCGGTGCTGTTGCCGTCGTCGCTGAGCCTGTACGCGCAGCACGTCGCCGACGGATGGGATCTGGCGCTGCGGCATCCGAAGAAGCAGTACCCGCACCTGACCGCCACGCTGCGGTAGGGCGGGGAACCACCGAGATTTCGGGCGGGGCGGGACGCGATGGGGGCATTCCGCCCCGCCCGAACCCTCGTGTGGTGAATATTCTTGTGGCCGAGGTGTTCCCGATGGGACAGGTCAGTGCATCTGATCGGAGCGCTTGCGTCCCGCGAGACCGCGCCACGCGAGGTTCTCGAGCAGATCCGCTGCCTGCTGCACATCGATCTCACCGCCGGCGATGCGGTCGGCGACGGCCTCACCGGCACCGACGAGCGCGACGGCCATGATCGTGAAGTTCGTGTCGGGTTCCGGATCGCGCGTGCTCGATTCGAGCAGGTGCGCGGTGAGTTCGATCAGCCGGTCGCGGCTGCCCTGCACCTGGGGCGCGAAGGCCTGCTGCGACAGCGCCTGACGATAGAGGACCATCCACGACGGCCGGTGCTCGTCGACGAAGCCGAGGAACGACTCGAGCGCGACCCGCAGTTGTTCACGCGGGGCGAGGGTGGGGTCGCCCGCCGGTGTGAGTGCCTCGACGAACCGCTGCCCTTCGCGGGCGATGCACGCCGCGAACAACTCGTCCTTCGACCCGTAGTACAGGTAGAGCATCGGCTTGGAGATCGACGCCCGCGCCGCAATGGCGTCCATGGATGTGTTGTGGAAACCGTGCTCGGAGAACACTTCGACGGCAGCGTCCAGCATCTGTTGCTCGCGGACCGCACGCGGCAGTCGCTTGGTTCCGCCCGCCATGACTCCTCCCGGACTCCTCGAATGAAGTTCTTACTCTACGGTAGGAAGCCTGCGGTCGAAGCAACCTGCGACATTTCAGCAGTCCAGAGCGCCCTTCGCGCGTGTCACGGTCCGTACCGACTCGTCGACCCATTCCGGTGAGAGCGTGCCCTCCGCGACGACCTGCTCGAGATGGTCGAGCACGGCGGGCACCTCGTCGGTGGTCAGCCACAGTGCCTGGTTCACGCCCGCCACCATCGCGGCCTCGACGGCCTCGGTGATGCCGTAGGTGTCGGTGATCGCGCGCATCCCCGACAGATCGTCGGTGAAGATCACGCCACCGAAGGCGGGGCCGCCGTAGGCACCCGAGCGGAGCAGGTCCACCGCTGCCGGGCTGATGCTCGCGGGCAGCCCGCCGGTCAGACCCGGCACGTCGAGGTGGCCGAGCATGACGCCCACCTCGGGCGAGACCAGGCTGCGGTACGGCACGAGATCGCTCTGCTGCAGTTGCTCGATCGGCGGGGTGGTCACGGCACCGGTGTGCGAATCACCGGAGGCCGAGCCGTGTCCCGGGAAGTGCTTGAGCACCGGCATGATTCCCGCGTCGATCAGTCCCCGCGCATAGGCGCCGGCGTACTGCGTGACGACCTCGGGATCGTCGGAGAACGAGCGGTCGCCGATGACGGAGTCGTCGGGCTGGCTGCTCACGTCGACGTCCGGCGCGAAGTCGACCGTGATGCCCAGCGACTTCAGTTCCTGTCCACGTTCGAACGCCATTCGGTAGGTCTCGTCGACCGTCATCGTCTGCGCCGTCACCCGCGCGGACGGATCGGGCCCGAACAGGTCGCCCACGCGCGACACGCGGCCGCCCTCCTCGTCGATCGTGACCATGAGCGGCAATGCGCTCTGCGCGGCCACCTGCGGCACGAGACCGTCGGTGAGCATCGACGCGTCGGTCCAGCTGCCGATGAAGATGCCACCGATCTGCTCGGATTCGACGACGGCCTGCGCGTCGGCGGCTCCGGTGACCCCGACGTTGAGCAACTGGGCGAGCTTCTGCCGCAGCGTCAACCGGGCGAGCAGATCGTCGCCGCAGGTCGCCGACGTCGCGGCCGCGGTCGCCTCGGTGGTCGTGGCGGTCGCGGTGGTGGACGAGGCGGTCGCGGTGTTGGACGAGGCGGGCGCCAGGCTCGACGTCGTCTCGACCGGGTCGTCGCCGCCCGAATCGGACGAACCGCATCCCGCGGTGGTGAGGGCGACCGCGAGCACGGCGGCGACAGTGTGACGGATCCGCATGGTGCCGACGGTAGCGGACGAACCTCGAGGACCCACAGCTCGAACCTCCCCCGGGGACGCTCCGGCGGGTTAAGGTGCACCCGAGCATCCGAATCCGACCCAGGGGGTACGCGGTGGGCGCAGATCTGATCCTCATCGCCTACGACGGTTCCGAGAACTCGAAGCGTGCCGTGCAGTATGCGGGTCGTTTCCTCGAGTCGTGCCGTGCCGTCGTCGTCACCGCCTGGGAGCCGATGGTCCGGCAGGCCGCCCGCATGTCCGGCCTGTCCGGTGTCATGCAACCCGACTGGGTGCCCGACGAGGACAGCGAGGACGTCGCCCTGTCCGACGCGCGCATCACCAACGACGAGGGGCTCGAGATGGCCCGCTCGGTGGGTCTGCACGCCGAGGGCCGCACCGTCGAGGTCGTCAACGCGGTGTGGTCGGCGATCATCGAGGCCGCCGACGAGCTGGACGTCGACATCATCGTCACCGGCACCCGCGGCACCACCGGTCTGCGGTCCCTGTTGCAGTCGTCGGTGGCCGATCACGTGCTCCGGCACAGTCACCGGCCGGTCCTGATCGTGCCGCCGGGTCGCTGACGCCCCGTACCGGGTCACCGGCGCCGGGTACAGGCAGGGATATTGTCGATCCACCATGGACGGATTCCTGCTCTCGCGCGCCGAACGCTCGGTGCACGCCACCGGCACCCGCCGGTTCTTCGACGACGTCCACTCCGCCACGCAGGCACTCCGCAGCGGCAAGGCGACGATCGTCGTCGGTGCACTGCCGTTCTCGCGGCACCGTCCGGTGGCCCTCGCGCAGCCCGACGACGTCGAGATCCTCGACGGCCCGTGGCAGGCCCCGCCCGACCTGTCGGACCTGCCGCCGGTGCGGATCTCCGCCGAACTGCCGCTGCCCCGCGTACACGTCGAGCGGGTGCGCCGGCTCGTGGAGCAGATGTCCCTCGGGGAGATGGAGAAGGTCGTCGCCGCCCGGCGGGTCGCGCTCGAGGCCGACGAACCGCTCGACCCGCTCGCTCTCGTAGCCCGCATGATCGAACGCCATCCCGACGCGGCGACGTACGCGCTGGACCTGAGCGCGGCGGGCGAACGCTATTGGGGTCACACGCTGGTCGGCGCGACCCCCGAACTGCTCGTGAGCCGGCGCGGCGACACCGTCACGTGCCGTCCCCTCGCCGGGACCGCCGCACGCCGGGCCGATCCGGCCGAGGACCGCCGCGCCGGTGAGGACCTGCTGACCTCGGACAAGAACCTCACCGAGCACGGTTACGTCGTCGACTGGATCCGCACGCGGCTGGCCCCGCTGTGCAGCGACCTCGACATCCCCGACAAGCCCGAGCTCACCGCGACACCCGATGTCTGGCATCTCGCCACGCCGATCACCGGCACCCTCCGCGACCCCGACACCGACGCGCTCACCCTCGCCCACGTCCTGCACCCCACCCCGGCCGTGGCGGGCACCCCCACCGAGGCCGCGCTGGACGTCATCTCCCGGGTCGAGGGCGACCGGCGCTTCTACGGCGGCGCGGTGGGCTGGTGCGACGAACAAGGCGACGGCGACTGGTTCGTCGCCATCCGGTGCGCGGAGCTCAGTTCCGACGGCCGACGCGCCGTGGCCTGGGCAGGAGGCGGCATCGTGGCCGATTCCGACCCCCTCGCCGAACTCGACGAGACCACCGCGAAACTGCGTACGCTGCTCGGCGCACTGGGCGTGTAGCGCACCGCGGCGACGGTGAAGATCGACTCGGAGGCTCGCACCGTCCGCCACCGCCTTCCGGGGTGATAGTTTGGCGCGGACCGATAGACAGCGTGGCGGCCGGCGATGACTGCCTGCGTCACTGGAGATGGGGAGACGGAATGGGGAAGTTCCTGGGACCGGGCCTGGGTAGCGTGGTCGTCGGTGCCGTACTCGGCGCCGTGGCGGTCTTCGGCGTAACGGCCGCTGTGCAGGAGAATTCGCGCCCTCAGATCGATCGCAGTGGCAACGCCGATTCGTCCCTCCTGAACCAGGTTGAGTACGGCAGCCGCTGACGGCGCCGGCAACGCTTCGAGTTCACGCACGTACCGAGGCGAGACGGAGCTCCCGTCCGCCGAACCGCTGTCCCGCCGGTGGCTGTACGCAGTCACCGCGGTGGCGGTGGTCCTGTCCTTCGCCCAGGTTCCGGGCCTGGTCGTCGCCGACACCAAGTACGACCTGACGCAGAACCCGATCGGATTCCTCACGCGCGCCGCTCACCAGTGGAGCAGTGTGGCGCCGCTCGGGCAGGTGCAGAACCAGGCGTACGGCTACTTCTTCCCGCACGGCTCGTTCTTCGCCGCGGGTCAACTGCTGCACATCCCCCCGTGGATCACCCAGCGGGTGTGGTGGGTGCTGCTGCTCGTCGCCGGATTCTGGGGCCTCGTCCGCCTCGCCGAAGCCCTCGGTATCGGGAGCCGTAGCTCCCGTCTGATCGCGGCGACGGTGTTCGTGCTGTCCCCGCGCGTCCTCACGACGCTCGGTTCCATCTCGTCGGAAGCACATCCGATGATGTTGGCGCCGTGGGTGCTGCTGCCGCTGGTGCGGTATCTGAACACGCAGAATCCGGGCTCGGCCCGCCGGCTCGCCGCGCAGTCCGCCGTGGCGGTGGCGCTCATGGGCGCGATCAACGCGGTCGCGACCGCCGCGGCCTGTCTCGTCGCGGCGCTGTGGTGGGCCGCGCACCGTCCGAACCGGCGCTGGTGGCGCTTCACCCTGTGGTGGCTGCCGCTGTGCGTCGTCGCGGTGACCTGGTGGATGGTGCCGCTGCTGCTGCTCGGTCGCGTCAGTCCGCCCTTCCTCGACTTCATCGAATCGTCCGGTGTCACCACCGAATGGACGTCGCTCGCCGAGGTGCTGCGCGGCACCAGCAGCTGGACGCCCTTCGTCTCCCCCGAACGCATCGCCGGCGCCGTGCTCGTCACGCAGCCGGCCGCGGTCCTCGTCACCGGCGCCCTGGCCGCGGCCGGTCTCGCCGGTCTCGCGATGCGGTCGATGCCCGCGCGCGGTCGTTTCACCCTGATCCTCGTGGTGGGTCTCGTCGGCATGGGCGTCGGTTACGTCGGCCAGCTCGACTCGCCGTTCGCCGAGCAGGTCCGGTTGTTCCTCGACACCGCCGGTGCGCCGCTGCGCAACGTCCACAAGCTCGAACCGCTCGTGCGACTGCCGATCGTGCTCGGGATCGCGCACCTACTGCGCGCCGTTCCTCTGCCCGGATCGGTGCCGTGGACGCGTGCCCGGAACGCCTTCGCGCATCCCGAACGCAATCCGATGGTCGCGGTGACGACGCTGATCCTCGTCGCGATGACGCTCGCGACCTCACTCGCGTGGACCGGGCGGCTCGCTCCGCGCGGCGCTTACGACGAGGTCCCCGAGCACTGGCACGCCACGGCGGCCTGGCTCGAGGACAACACGAGCGAGCGCGGTGAACGCGCCCTCATCGTTCCCGGCGCGCCGTTCGGCAGCCAGATGTGGGGGCTCACCCGCGACGAACCGCTTCAGGCACTCGCGTCGACGCCGTGGGCCGTGCGCGACGCCGTCCCGCTCGTGCCGCCCGGCGCCATCCGTGCCCTCGACGCCGTGCAACGCGACATCGCCGACGGCCGCCCGTCCGACGGTCTCGCCGCGACCCTGCGTGGTCAGGGCATCGGCTTCCTGGTGGTGCGCAACGACCTCGATCCCGACACCTCTCCCGCCGCGCGACCGGCACTCGTGCACCGCGCCCTCGACGGTTCGCCGGGCATCGAGCGGGTCGCCGAGTTCGGTGGCGACATCGTGTTCGACAACCCCGACGACTTCGTCACCGACGCCGACCTGCGACCGGTCTACCCGGCTGTGGAGATCTACCGCGTCGCCGAACCGGCCGCGGCGCCCGTCGGTCCCTACGTCGTGGACGTCGCCGACGTGCCGGTCGTGCAGGGCGGCCCCGAAGCGCTGCTGCGCCGCAACACCGCGCAGCCCGAGTTCGTCGGTCCCACACTCCTCGCGGCCGACGCGGCCCGCGCGGGTCTGCCCGTCGACGAGGTGACGGTCACCGACACCCCGACGGACCGCGAGACGGACTACGGGCAGGTCGACCATCATTCGTCGACGATCCGGACCGCCGACGACCCGCGCCGCACCCACAACGCCGTCCCCGACTATCCGGTGCCCGACACCGAACTCGTGCGGGCCGAATGGGAAGGCGCCCGCATCAGCGTGTCGAGCGCGGCGTCGGATGCCACCCAGCTCGGCGGCACGTCGGTGGCGAGCAGCCCGGCCGCGGTGGTCGACGGCGACCCCACGACCGGCTGGCACAGCAACGGTCTCGAAGCGGCGATCGGCCAGTGGCTGCAGCTCGACCTCGACCGGCCGATCGAAGCGGGTCTGCTGCACCTGACGACGAGCTCCGGAGCTCTCGGCGATCCCGTCAAGTGGCTCGAGGTGTCCACCGACCGGGGCAGCACGGCGGTGCGCGTCGACGAACCGGGACGCGAACAGACGGTCGCGCTGCCGCTGGGCACCACCTCGTGGATCCGCATCACGTCCGTGCACACCGAACGCGGCACGGTCGGCAACCAGTTCGGTCTCACCGAGGTGGTCGTCGAGGACTTCACCGACCGGAACGAACCACGCCCGATCGACATCCGTCGCCGCATCGTGGTGCCGGGCCCGGCCGAGGACGCCGCGGTACGCGGATGGCAGCTCGGCCAGGAATTCCCCGGCCGCGGCAGCTGCGTCGACACCGACGACCGTGTCCGTTGCGCGCGGGGACTCGCCACCTCCGCCGAGGAACCCGGCATGTTCACCCGCACCCTGGACGTGCCGCAGGAGACCTGGGTCCGCCCGGAACTGCTCCTGCGCGCGCGCCCCGGGCCGGCGCTCGAGGACCTCGTGGACCGCTCGGATCGGGTCGTCGCGCGCGGTGACGCCGACGTCGTCGACCTGCAGGGCTCGGCGTTCGCCCTCACCGACGGCGACCCGCGGACGTCGTGGACCGCGGAGGAGAGCTCGCTCGAAGCGGGTGCGCCGCGGCCGTCGCTCACGCTGGAGCTTCCCGAGGAACAACGCGTCACGGGATTGGAGATCAGGACGGCGCTGGGAGCGCTGCCGGTCGCGCCGTCGCGGGTCGCGGTGAATCTCGGCAACGGACCGCAGGTGCGCGAACTCGACGGTGACGACACGCTCGTCGACCTGACCCCGCACGTCACGGACCGGGTCGAACTCACCGTGGTGCGCTGGCGCGACACCCTCGATCGCACCGTGCTGGGTTTCTCGAAACTCACCCCGCCCGGGCTCGCCGAGGTGTCGGTGCTCGGCGACGACGGGCCGATCGGGGCACAGGGATCCGTCTACGACGAGACGGTGACCGTCGACTGCGAGCGCGGACCCGTCGTGGAGATCGACGGACGCAGCTACCGCACGTCGCTCACCGCGCGGGTCGCCGATCTCGCGGCGGGCGTGGAGGTTCCCGCGACACTGTGCGACACCGACGTCGTCGGCATGAACCCGGGCCGGGTCGACATCGACGTCGATCCCGGTGCGGCCTTCGCCGTCTCGGGCCTTCGGCTCGACGTCCCCGGTCTCGACGCGCCCGTCGCGGAGCCGACGGGACTCGACAAGGGCCGCTGGACGGAGAACCTGCGCGAGGTGACGGTTCCGGCGGGCGACGAGGACCGGCTCGTGGTGGTGCCCGAGAGCACCAACGTCGGCTGGGTGGCGCGCACCCCGGACGGTGCCGTGGCGACGCCGGTCGTCGTGGACGGCTGGCAGCAGGGCTGGATCGTGCCGGCCGGGCCGGAGCAGACGCTGACACTCGAGTTCGCGACCGACCGCTGGTACCGGCTCGGGATCTTCGGCGGGTTGCTGTTGCTCGTCCCGTTGTTCGCGGCGGCCGTGTGGCCGCGGCGGCGCGTCGAGGATCCGGGTCCGATGCCGCGCACCTGGGGTTCGTCGGTTCTCGCGCTGGCCGGTGTGCTGGTCGCCGCGACGCTCCTCGCGGGATGGGCCGGTGCCGCCGTCGCGGTCGCCGGCGCGGTGGGGATCGGTGCGCTCGCGGTGCGCCGCGGCCCCGTCCTGGCGTCGCGTGTGCTCGTAGGCACCGCGGGTGGCGCGACGATGCTGGCGATGGCGCTGCTGTCCACCGGGCCGTGGCGATCACCCGACGGATATGTCGGGCACTCGTTCCTGATTCAGTTCGCGGCGCTCGTCGGCGTGGTCGCGGTGGGCCTGGCGGCGGTACCGCGCCGGGACTTGTCCCAGCGGTGGAAGGCGGCCCGCGCCGGCTCCTCGACGAGGGCGTAGCTGACGGACGCGACGGCCAGACTCAGCACGACCGTCACCGTCAGGACGAACCAGAAGTGCCCCGCAAAAGCCGGGATCCCGAAGACGGGGAAGACGATCGACAGCACCGCGAGATGCCAGATGAACACGCCGTACGACCAGCGTCCGACGGCCAGTGCGGCCGGGCTCGCCAGGACGCGGTGCTGCCGGCGCGGTGCGAGGGTCAGCGGGGCGAGCAGGGCGAAGCTCATGATCGCGCCCAGGGCGATCTTGGCGAGATATTCGGTGGGTACGAGATCGGTGAGCGTCTCCGGTCCGGCCAGCGGGGTGGTGGCGGCAGCGAAGGCGGCGACGGCGATCGCTCCCATCACCGTGCGCCGCGCCGCGAACCGGTGCATCCACGTCTCGGGGCCGGTGACGAGTTCGGCGAGGATCATTCCCGCCGCGAACCAGGGCAGGTAGCCTGGCAGCCAGTTGGTGTGGTTGATGTGGTCGGGGGTGCCGACCGGAAGCCACGCCCACAGCAGCGACAGTGCGCTCACGGCGAGCAGCAGCGGGACGCGGTAGCGGGCGGCGTCCCCGCGCAGCCCGCTCACCGCCAGCGCCAGCAGCGGCAGCACGAGATAGAAGGCCACCTCCACCGACAGACTCCACATCTGGGTGAGGCCCTCGGTGAGGGTCAGTGGGACGAACACTTGCACGAACGCGAGATTCGACCACCACACCGTCGCGCCGCCGCCCGCGCCGGGCAGCAACCACAGCACCAGGATCACGACGGTCCAGTAGGCGGGGAGGATGCGGGTCGCGCGGGAGAGGAAGTAGCGGGTCGTCGAGGGGGACGGCCCGAGCGCGCGGGCCGCGGCGGCGTGCGGACGCCACAGCAGGAAACCGGACAGGGCGAAGAACAGGGCGACGGCGAGGTCGAACCGCGCCCACACCCGGCCGATCAGTGAGTCGTGCACTGCGCCGGTCTGGAACGCGACGTGGGTGATCAACACGCCCACTGCGGCGAAACCGCGCATTCCTTCGAGTGCCGGAAGGAATCCGCTCATGCTGCGGTTCCGGTCGGTGGTGGTGGTCATCGGGCACCAGTGTGCCGTGTCGCGGGAGCGGTGGACAGAGCAGGATCACCCGGAACGGGACGATCCCGGCAGCGACGAAGATCGACTACCGATCCGTCCCAGCGGTGAGCGGGCGCGCATATTGCCATACCGGACTGTTAGTGTCTGAGCTCACGTGGTGTTCGCGGGCCGGATGCCAGGCGATCCGTGCAGCCCTGCTGCTGCCGGTGGGGGTACTCGATGACGACCGTTGAGTGAGGAGAAAGCATGGCTGAGCGTTCGAGCTCCGGCCGGATACTGGCAATGATTCTGGTGGGCCTGGGGGCCTTCCTCCTGGTGATCGCGATTCTCGTGCCGACGTACACGCTCGGGAAGCTGAGGACGACACCGCTCGATCTCGAGGTGACCACGGTCGCCGAGGGCACGGGCGACATCCTCAACTCCCGTCAGCTGCTCGCCGGCAACGCGCAGGTCGACCGCGACGTGCCGATCGTCGCGCAGCGCTTCGTCACCGTCGAGGATCCCTCGGACGCCGAGGTCATGACGCTGCAGGCCGGCCAGACCGTGCGACGACTCGACATGCAGGGCGACACGGGTCTCGTCTCGGCCATCGTCGACCGCGTCACGATCGACCGGAAGACCTCCATGCCCGTCTCGGCGGAGGAGTTCCCGGATCGCGTGAGCACGGTCCAGGTGAGCGCCGACCAGCCGCCGGTGGAGATCGACAACCGCGAGGGACTGCAGTACAAGTTCCCGTTCGACGTCCAGCAGGAGTCGTACCCGTACTACGACATCAACGCTCGCGAGAACTTCCCCATCGACTTCGTCGGTGAGGAGGAGATCAACGGCATGAAGGTCTACCACTTCAGCCAGGAGATCGGCCCCATCGACCTGTCCAAGGCCGACCGCGAGGTCCCGACCTACAAGCTCAGCCTGCCCGCCTCCACCTGGGGTGTCGGTGAGGGCGACGAGCCGATCACGATGACCCGCTGGTACAACAACACCCGCGATCTGTGGGTCGACCCGGTCACCGGCGTCGTCGTCAAGGGCCAGGAGCAGCAGGACCAGTACTACGCCCGCGAGGCCGACAAGCCCGAGGTGACCGTTCTGAACGTGACGCTCCCGTTCAACGAGGAGACGATCGAGTACCAGATCGAGCAGGCCAAGGACGGCCAGGACACCATCTCGCTGTTCGGCCGCACCCTGCCGATCATCCTCGGCATCCTCGGCGTCATCCTGCTGATCGTCGGTTTCCTGCTCGGCCTCCGCGGCGGCGGCAACCGTCGCCCGGCCACCGCGACCGGCGGTCCCGCCCCGGCAGGTCCGGCCACGACCACGGTCGGCCCGGCGCATTCGGCCGGCGCGCAGCGCGATCACACCGAGGACCGCACCGAGGTCATCCCGCGCCAGACCGATCCGAACGCGCAGCAGCGCGACTGGACGACGGATCAGACGCAGGAGATCCCGCGCACCGATCTGCGCAAGCCTCCGACGCAGGAGTGATCGTCCGGTAGACGAATCGAGCCGCCCCTCACCGCTCCCGGTGGGGGGCGGTGTCGTTCGTGGGTGACTCGTCGGCGGACGGGGTCGCCGCGTCATCCGTGGACGACCGGGTCGCTGCAGCACCGCGCAGAGCGAGCACCGCGACCACCGCGGCCGTCGCGGCGGCCACACCGACAGCGACGGCGATGAACTGCCGCAGGGTCGACGCCACCGTGAACATCAGCACCGCCTCGAGGGCGAGGCCCACCCACGCGACGAGCGCGAGATGGGTACGTTCCCCGGCGATCGCCGACAGCAGCGCGCCCTGCAGGACGGCCAGACATGCGCCCTGCAGCGCGAACAGCCACAGCAGCGACTGCACCGGCCTGTAGGCGTCGCCGACCAGCATCGGGACGATCGGTGCGCAGATCGCCGCGCCGGCGACGAGCACCGCGCCGATCGCGACGAGGACGGTGAGCGCCGACCGCACCGCGGCCGCCGACTGGGCGGGATTCGCCATCCGCGGATAGAGCACCACACCGACCGCCTGCGGCAACCAGAAGGCGACCTTCGTCGCCACCGCCCCCAGCGCGTACAGCCCGGCGGAATCGGGATCGAGCAGCATACGGGCGAGCAGCAGGTCGAGCGACGTGAGGGCGATGAGGGCCAGCTGCACCTGGGAGGCACGCAGCACCGCCCCGGCGGTCGGGACCGGTTCCGTCCGTCCACCCGACGTCCGGCCCACGAGCACACTCGCGGCCAGCGCGACCGCACCCGTGCCGAGCGCCCCGGCGAACAGCGCGGCACCGGGGCCGCCTCCGACGGCGAGCACCGCCACGGCCGGCACCACCTTCGCGACGCCCGCGGCGGCCAGGACGACGCTGAGCGCTGCGAACCTGCCCCGGCCCTGCAGCAGGCCCTGTTCGGCGGCGAGGAGGACGAGCAGCGGCGCGGTGACGAGCGACCCGAACGCGCCCCCGACACTCGTGTCGAGCGCCCACGCCACGACGGGCACGAGGAGCATCGCGACGACGATGGCGAGCACGGCACAGCGGTAACCGAGACGACGCAGCGCCGCGGCGCCGGTGCCGTGCACGGCCTCCCGGGCGACGACCGTCTGCAACGCCAGCGCCGGCACGGCGAGGACGAGCTGCGCGGCGAGGAGGCTCGCGAACTCGCCGTATCCGGCGGGCCCGAGCCAGCGTCCCGCCGGCAGGTGCAACAGATAGGACGCGAGGTTCGCGGTCATCGCGCCGACCGTCACCAGTGTCATGCCGGCGACGGCGGTTCCCGTCGTCGAACCACGAGTGGTCTCGGTGCCCGTCGTCGAACCACGAGTGGTCTCGGTGCCCGTCGTCGAACCACGAGTGGTCTCGGTGCCCTCCGACGCGGGTCGGGGTGTTCGCGGCATCCGCTCATCCTCCCATCCGGAACGACACCGTATTCTGCCGCCATGTCCCGCCCGGAGTCGTCCCGCATGTCCACGACGGCGGCTCTCCCGGCGGTCTGGTCCCTCGTCCTGACGGTCGCGGTGCTCGGTCCGTTCCTCGTCTCCCCCGGCTACCTGCTCTTCCGCGACGCGGTGAGCACTCCCCGATCGTTCCTCACCGATTCCGCCCTCGGTCTGTCCGACGCCGCCGCCCGCGCGGTGCCGCAGGACGCCCTCCTGGCGTGGGTGAGCACCGTCGTCGACGGTGGTGTCGCGGTCACGGCGCTGCTCGTCGCGTCGTTGTGGGCGGCGGGATGGGGTGCGGCACGGCTGGTCGCGGTGGTGCTGCCGACGAGCGGAACCGGCGCCCGGCTCGTCGCGGCGACGGTCGCGATCTGGAATCCCTATGTCGCCGAGCGGCTGCTGCAGGGCCACTGGAGTCTGCTCGCCGGGTACGCCGCGCTGTCGTGGACGATCTGTGCGGCCGTCGCGATCCGGCGACGGAGACGCGGCGGCTGGGCGTCGCTGGCGGTCTGCCTGGCCGCTGTGGGGCTGACCCCGACCGGTGCCCTGCTGGCGATCGTGACGGCCTGCGCCGTCCTCGTCGCCCCCGGTGGGCGGACGCGGGTGCTGCCGCGCGTGGGCGGCGCACTCGCGCTGGGTGTCGCGGTGTCGTTGCCGTGGCTGATCGCGACGGCGCTCGCCGGTGGCGGCACCGAAGCGGACCCGGCCGGTGTGCGCGCCTTCGCTGCCCGGGCCGAATCACTGCTCGGCACGATCGGTTCGGTGGCAGGGCTCGGCGGGATCTGGAACGCCGAATCCGTCCCCACCTCGCGCACTACCGCATGGGCGCTGATGGGCACCCTGCTGCTGCTCACGGTGGTGGCGTGCGGGGTGCCGGCGCTGTGGCGGCGACGCAGGAACCCCGTGATCGTCGCGGTCGTGGTGCCTGCCGTCCTTGCGGTGCTCGTCATCGCCCTCGCCGCGACCGGCCCGGGACTCGCCGTCGGCGAATGGGCGATGGTGAACGTGCCCGGCGCGGGACTGCTGCGCGACACCCAGAAGTGGGTCGCGTGGGCGATGCCCGCCTACGCGCTCGCCGCGGCGGCCGGCACGACCGTCCTCGCCCGGCGCTTCGTGGCGCCCGAACCGGTGTGGGCGGCGGCCGCGATCGCCGCCGTGCTGGTCGCGCTGCCCGACCTGGTGTGGGGTGTGGGCGGGCAACTGCAGCCCGTGCGCTATCCGTTGGGCTGGGAGAAGGTGTCGCAGATCGTCACGGCCGACGACGGCGACGTGGCGGTGCTGCCCGCGGGCATGTTCCGGGTCTTCGACTTCTCCGGGCCCGTACCGGTGCTCGATCCGTCCCCGCGCATGCTGCGCGCCGACGTCCTGCAGACCGGAACCCTGATCGTCGCCGAGGGCAGTGTCGCCGGGGAGAGTCGTCGCGCGGAGGACGTCGAAGCCCTGCTGCTGTCCGGCGCGGATCCGAGTGCGCTCGCCGCCCGCGGGGTGGGCTGGGTGCTCGTCGAGCACGGCACGCCGGGCGAACTCGGTGACGCGCAGAGCACGCTCGGAGCCCTCGAGACCGCTTATCAGGACGAGGATCTGAGCCTGTACCGGGTGGAGGGAGTCACCTCGACCCCGTCACCCCATCGCGCCCCGGCGATCGGGGCGCACGTCGTGTGGCTACTGGTACTGGCCGGCGGCGCTGGCTGCGCGCTCGGGCAGCGGGTCGGCGAGCGTCGACGGCTCGTCGGCGCGCGGGAACAGTCCTGAGACGGTGTGCCCGAAGGTCGTGACGGACAGGACCTCGTGCACGCCCTCCCCCGTGGCCTCCCACGAGAACTCGCCCGCGCGGATGCGGGCCTTGTTGCCGAGCTGACGACGACGGTCGGCGTCGGCGATCAGATCGGCGACGGCGGCGGTCAGTTCGGCGGGCGAGTCCACGAGCACACCGGTCACGCCGTCGATGATCGAGTCGGTCAGTCCCTTGGAGCTGCGGTAACCGATGGTGGGCACACCGTGCTGGGCGGCCTCGACCACCGCCAGTCCCCACCCCTCCTTGCGCGAGGGCATCACGTGAACCCAGGCGCGGGAGAGCAATTCGTGCTTGCGCTGCTCGTCGACATGGCCGTGGAAGGTGACGGCGTCGCCGATGCCGAGTTCGGCGGCCGCATCGCGGAGGTTCTGCTCCCACCACCCGCCGCCGATGACGTCGAGATGCAGACCCGGGACGGTGCCGCGCAGCGCCGCGACCGCGGCGAGGGCGTCCTCGATCTGCTTGTGCGGCACCAGCCTCGAGAGCACGCACACGCTCGGGTGGGCCGTGCGCGTGTCGTCGCTGCCCACCGCGACACCGGCGGGAACGGCGTCGACACCGTTGCGGACCACCGCGATCCGCTGCCGGTCGACCCCGAGAGCGCGCAGCTCGTCGGCGGACGGAAGGGAGACGGTGAGGTACTGGTTGCGGCGGTGCACGCGCGGCGAGAGCGACGACTCGATCCACCAGCCGAGCTTGGCCATCAGCCTGCCCGCGACCGGCCACTGTTCACGGTGGCAGTGGTGCACGAGCACCGTGACGGGCGCACCGGCGACGAGCCGGGCGAAGAACGGAATGCCGTTCTGGGTGTCGATGACGGTGTCGGGACGGATACCGGCGAGGGGGCCGACACCGAATCTGCCTGCGAGGATCGCGGCGAGCGCGCGCGGATAGACGGTGAGCCGTCCCCCGCCGCGGCTGACGGTGATGCCGTCGATCCGGTCTCGCTTGGCGGCTCCGGGATAGGAGGCAGTCCGCAGGACGACGCGGACGCCGCGCGCCGCGAGCTGCGCCCCGACCTGTTCGAGATACCGCTCGCTGCCACCACCCTGCGGATGCCCGCTATCGCGCCAGCAGAGCAGCAGAACCTCCCGCACGCGGTGACCCCCCTGTATGTCGACTCGACCACCCGGCCGGGCAGATGTGACTCGGACGATGACAGGGACACAGTAGCGGGTGCCGGTCGGCAACAGGTGAGGGACGAGTGTGAGGCCCGCACTAAGGTGACTGGACGTGCCATCGACGACCCGACCCCGCACCGACGTGACCCGGCTGTTCGCCCGCCGCGCCACACTGCGCCGCTCCGTGGGGTTGCTCGGCAGCTTCCGGTTCGAGCAGACGGCACCCGAGAAGTTCTACGGCGGTCTCGCGCGCGACACCGTCGACCTCATCGGCGATCTCTACACGGGTCTGACCGGCGCCGATCTGACGGGCACCACGGTCGTCGACGTCGGCGGCGGACCGGGCTACTTCGCCGACGCGTTCACCGAGGTGGGTTCGCGCTACGTGCCGATCGAGCCCGACCCGTCGGAGATGCACGCCGCCGGCCTGCAGGTGGGCGGCGCGATCCGCGGCTCGGGCCTGGCACTGCCGCTGCGCACCGGATCGGTGGACGTGTGCTTCTCGTCGAACGTCGCCGAACACGTCCCGACGCCGTGGATGATGGCCGACGAGATGCTGCGCGTCACGCGTCCCGGCGGACTGATGGTGTTGTCGTACACCCTGTGGTGGGGGCCGTTCGGAGGGCACGAGACCGGTCCGTGGCACGCCTTCGGCGGCGAGTACGCGGCCCGGCGTTACGCCCGCAAACACGGCAGGGAGCCGAAGAACCGGTACGGGGTGTCGCTGTTCGACGTCGGCGCGAGCGACGGTCTGCGCTGGGCGCGTTCGACACCCGACGGTGAACTGCTCGCGGCGTTCCCCCGCTACCACCCGAGTTGGGCGTGGTGGCTCGTGGACGTGCCCGGCGTCCGGGAGTTCCTCGTCAGCAACCTGGTCCTGGTCCTGCGGCGACGCTGATTCGTCGCTTAGTGTCGTCGCCATGACCGCATTGGCCCTGGACGTCGGTGGCACCAAGCTCGCCGCGGCCGTCGCCGCCGACGACGGCACCCCGCTCGAAGCCCGATCCGTGCCGGTCCCCCGGAAGGACGTGTGGGGCGCGTGCGCGGGACTGCTCCGGGAGGTCGCCGAGATCGGTGAGGGACCGGTGACCGCCGTGGGGATCGCCGCGGCAGGACCGGTCGACACGAACGCCGGGACGATCTGCCCGATCAACATCTCCGAGTGGAGTTCCGGCTTCGCACTCGTCGACGCCGTGCGTTCGGTGTTCCCCGACGCCCGCGTCGATCCGGTGATGGACGGCGCGGCCGCGACCCTCGCCGAACAGCGCTTCGGAGCCGGCCGCGATGTCGCCGACCTGCTCGGGGTCGTGCTCGGCACCGGCATCGGCGGCGGTCTCGTGTTCGGCGGCCGGATCGTGCGCGGCCGCACCGGGAACGCCGGCCACATCGGGCACGTCGTCTCGCCTTACGGCACGACGGTGTGCGCGTGCGGCGGCGTCGGCTGCATCGAGACCGTGGCGAGCGGCCCGTCGGCGGTGCGCTGGGCCCGTGCCCACGGCTGGGAAGGCCCCGACGGTGTCGCACTGGCCGCGGACGCCGAGGCCGGGGTCGGCGTCGCCGCGGCGGCACTCGAGCGGGCCGGGACGGCACTGGGCCAGGTCATCGCGTCGGCAGCAGCACTGGCGGATGTGGGACGCGTGGTCGTCGGCGGCGGCTTCGCGCAATCGGGCGGGCACCTGTGGCGACCGATGCTCGCGTCGGCGGCCCGGCACGCCCGCCTGCGGTTCGTGCAGGACCTGCAGATCGTCCCCGCCGAACTCGGCGCACTGGGCACCCTCACCGGCGCATCGATCGTCGCCGCAGGTCACGACTGGATAACCTGACCCGGCACACCGGGCTTTCCGGCCTACCCTGAGGACCACATCGGAGTCCCGGCGGAAACCGGTGAGGGGCCGCCGGGATGCTCTGCGAGCAGATCGGCGGTACCGGATGCGGATTGCTGACATTTTGCGGAACAAGGGTTCGGCGGTGCATACGGTCGAGCCCGACACCACGGTGTGCGAGCTCATCGGCGACTTCGCACGATTCAACATCGGCGCGATGGTGGTGTGCGAGGGCAAGACCGTCGCCGGGATCGTCACCGAACGTGACGTCGTGCGAGCCCTGCACGAACGCGGACCGTCGATCCTAGCCGCCCCGGCACACGAACTGATGTCGCGGACGGTGACGACCTGCCTGCCCACCGATTCGGTCGACAGTCTCGCCGAGACCATGACCGAACAACGGATCCGGCACCTGCCGGTCGTGGTGGACGCTCAGCTGGTCGGGATCGTCAGTATCGGCGACGTGGTCAAGAGCCGCATCGACGAACTACAGACCGAACGCGACCAGCTCGCCTCCTACATCCACGATGGTGGCTAGAACTGATCAGTTCTCGCCGGTCGCGGCGTCGTCGGGAGCGGTGTCGCCGGTGGCACTCTCCTCTGCGGCACTACCCTCGGTGGCGCTCGGGCGATCGAGGATGCTCACGCTCATCCCGTAGGGCAGGAACCGCACCGAGCGTCGCGGGTCGGTGTTGCCCTTGAGCGTGCGCAGCGCGTCGAGTTCGGTGCGATGGACCTGGTCGACGCGGGCCACGCCGTCGTCGTCGGTGGTGTAGACGACCCAGACGCCGTCGCCCTTCTCACCGGTGGTCTCGGGCCGCGGCTGCGTGCGCGTCGGCGCCACCGGCGGTTCGAGGAACGAGAAGATGCGGTCCTTCAGTTCCCGCAGTTCCTCACCGGCTTCCCGCACCACGCGGTCGAGATCTTCGGGATCGAACCCGAACGGATTGTTCTCCGCCATGACATGTCTCCTGACCGTTGGGCACCCTCCAGTGTGGTGACGGTCGCCGATTCGCGCCACCCGACTCCTCCCCCGCCCTACTGTGCAGCCGAGGGAGGAAGGAGACGTCCATGGTGAACGACACGGATCTGCAGCATCTGCGGCGGTGCGTCGAACTCGCGGAGGAGGCGGTCGCGGCAGGTGACGAGCCGTTCGGGTCGGTGCTCGTCGACGCGGACGGCACGGTCCTGGCCGAGGACCGCAACCGCATCGCCGGCGGCGACCGCACCCGGCATCCCGAGTTCGCGCTCGCGCGGTGGGCGGCCGAGCATCTCGAACCCGACCGGCGTGCCACCGCCACCGTCTACACCTCCGGTGAGCACTGCCCGATGTGTGCGGCCGCGCACGGCTGGGTCGGCCTGGGGCGGATCGTCTACGCGGCGTCCTCCGAACAACTGGTCCGGTGGCTCGACGAGATGGGCGTGCCGCCGGCACCGGTCCGTCCGCTGCCGATCCGCGAGGTCGTGCCGGATGCCGTCGCCGACGGGCCCGTTCCCGAGCTCGAGCAGGAGATTCGGCTCCTGCACCGTCGCTGCCACCTCGGGGATTGAGCCTTCCCGTCCCATCCGGTCTGGTCACCCCCTGGTCAATAGTTGTAACGTGTTCTAGTGTTCGAGGTCACACGAACACGGCCGATACACGAGCACAGCCAGGTGAGGAAGCGACATGACCGACTACGACAAGTTGTTCATCGGCGGCCGATGGGTGGCACCGTCGACCGACGAGAGACTCGAGGTGTTCTCCCCCGCCACGGAAGAGCGCGTCGGTTCCGTGCCCGTCGCGGGACCGCAGGACATCGACGCCGCGGTGTCCGCCGCCCGTACGGCCTTCGACGAAGGCCCGTGGTCGCGCACCACCCCGAGCGAGCGCGCCGAGATCCTCGGCAAGGCAGCAAAGCTCATCGAGGAGCGTCGTGCGGAGATCGGCGCCTCGCTCACCGCGGAGATGGGCCAGCCGCCGGCCTCGGTCGAGATGATGCAGCTGACGTCGGGCCTGGCCACACTCAACTACTATGCAGGGCTTGCCGATTCGTTCCCGTGGGCCGAGGAGCGCACCGGCCTGTTCGGTCGCAGCCGCGTCAGCCGCGAACCCGTCGGCGTCGTCGCCGCCGTCATCGCGTGGAACGTGCCGCTGTTCCTGATGATCAACAAACTCGGACCCGCCCTGCTCGCCGGATGCACGGTGGTCCTCAAGCCCGCTCCCGAATCGCCGCTGACGACGAACGTCCTCGCCGAGATCTTCACGGAGGCAGGGCTTCCCGAGGGCGTCCTCTCGCTCGTGCCCGGCGGCGCCGAGACCGGCGAGTACCTGGTCTCGCACCCCGACGTCGACAAGATCACCTTCACCGGTTCGACGGCCGTGGGTCGTCACATCGGTGAGATCGCCGCGCGCGGACTCAAGCGCTGCTCACTCGAACTCGGCGGCAAGTCGGCAGCGATAATCCTCGAGGACGCCGACCTCGACTCGACGATGCCGATGCTGGTGATGTCCGGCCTGATGAACACCGGTCAGGCCTGCGTCGGGCAGACCCGCGTCCTCGCGCCGCGGTCGCGCTACGACGAGGTGATCGAGAAGATGACCGCGACCGCGGCCTTCTTCCCCGTCGGACTGCCCGATACCGAAGGCGCACAACTCGGTCCGCTGATCTCCGCGAAGCAGCGCGATCGCGTCGAGTCCTACATCGCCAAGGGCAAGGAGGAAGGCGCGCGTCTCGTGCTCGGTGGTGGTCGCCCCGAGGGCATCGAGACGGGCTACTTCGTCGAACCGACGATCTTCGCCGACGTCGACAACTCCATGACCATCGCCCGCGAGGAGATCTTCGGGCCCGTCATCTGCGTGATCCCCTACGACAGCGTCGACGAGGCCGTGAAGATCGCCAACGATTCCGACTACGGCCTGGCCGGTTCGGTGTACACCACCGACGTCGAGAAGGGCCTCGAGATCGCCTCGCGCGTGCGCACCGGCACGTACGGAATCAACTGGTACGCATTCGATCCGGGTTCGCCGTTCGGCGGTTACAAGAACTCCGGCATCGGCCGCGAGAACGGTCCCGAGGGCGTCGAGGCGTACTGCGAGACCAAGTCGGTGCTGTACCCGCTCGGTTACGAGGGCTGATCCCGCAAAAAAGGGGAGGATATGTGCGTTCTCGACGGAGAACTCGCACATATCCTCCCCTCTTTCGTATTTCGGGAGGACGCGACCTCAGATGTACATCGCGGGATCGATGTACGTCGTCGGATCCACGAGCGGTTCGTGCTTCTTGCGGGACCGGACGGTCGCGGGGATACCCGTGGCGATCGAATCCGCCGGCACGTCGTGGGTGACCACGGCGTTGGCGCCGATCGCGCTGTCGTCCCCGATCACCACCGGGCCGAGGACCTTCGCCCCCGCCCCGACGGTGACCCGGTTGCCCAGCGTCGGATGACGCTTCTCCTTCGCCAGCGACCGGCCGCCGAGCGTCACGCCGTGGTAGAGCATCACGTCGTCGCCGATCTCGGCCGTCTCACCGATGACCACGCCCATGCCGTGGTCGATGAAGAAGCGCCGGCCGATGGTCGCGCCGGGGTGGATCTCGATGCCGGTGAGGAACCGGGTGAACTGCGCGAGGATCCGCGCAGGTCCCTTCAGGGCGGGCACCTGCCACATCCGGTGCGCGATGCGGTGCGACCAGATCGCGTGCAGCCCCGAATAGACGATGGCGTTCTCCGCGTCGCTGCGCGCGGCCGGATCGTGGCCGCGCGCCGACTGCAGATCCTCCCGGAGAGTGTGCAGGATACCCACGACGGCGATCAGTCCCGGATGTGCTCGAAGAGCGGGGTGGAGATGTAGCGCTCGCCGAAGTCGGGAACGACGACGACGATCAGCTTGCCGACGTTCTCCGGACGCTTCGCGATCTCGAGTGCGGCCCACACGTTGGCGCCGGCCGAGATGCCTCCGAGGATGCCCTCGTCGGTGCCCAGGCGGCGGGCGACCTCGATGGCGTCGTCGAACTTCACGTCGACGATCTCATCGTAGATCTCGCGGTCGAGGACCTCGGGCACGAAGTTCGCGCCGATGCCCTGGATCTTGTGGGGGCCGGGCTCACCGCCGGTGAGGATCGGCGAGTCGGCGGGCTCGACACCGACGATCTTCACGTCGGGCTTGCGGGCCTTGAGGGTGCGGCCGACACCGGTGAGCGTGCCACCCGTGCCGATGCCCGCGACGAAGATGTCGACGGCACCGTCGGTGTCGTTCCAGACCTCTTCACCGGTGGTGCGCTCGTGGATCTCCGGGTTGGCCGGGTTGCCGAACTGGCGGGCCAGGATGGCGTTCTCGGTGTTCGCGACGATCTCCTCGGCCTTCGCGACGGCACCCTTCATGCCCTCGGAGCCGGGGGTGAGGACGATCTCGGCGCCGTAGGCGCGGAGCATCACGCGACGCTCGGTCGACATCGTCTCGGGCATCGTGAGGATGACCTTGTAGCCGCGCGCAGCGCCGACCATGGCGAGCGCGATACCGGTGTTGCCGGAGGTGCCCTCGACGATGGTGCCGCCGGGCTTCAGCTCACCGGACTTCTCGGCGGCGTCGATGATCGCGACACCGATGCGGTCCTTGACGCTGTTGGCCGGGTTGTAGAACTCGAGCTTCGCGGCGACGGTGGCGCCGGCTCCCTCGGTCAGACGGTTGAGCTTGACGATCGGGGTCCGCCCGACCAGCTCGGTGACGTTGTCGTAGATCCTGCTCATGCTCGATCCTCCTCATGGCCACACACGGCGGCTCGGGTCGCGGTCTCGGTCTATTGCACCATTTCGCCGTCATCGGACGACTCGGCGGGCCCATCGATGTACGAACGTATCCGTACGCCGTCGTTATTCCCCGGCGAGTCGGCGTGTCGTCGCCCGGCCCGGCCTCGACGGGTTCGTGCCCGGCGAGATTTCGGACCGGCTCGACCGGGTTTGCCCGGCCACCGAGCACGGGTAGCCGACCGTATGAGTCATCACGATCTTCCCGTCCCCGATTACGACGAACTGGCGCCGGGCACGCTCGCGCCGAGGATCCGCGCACTCGACGAAGCACAGTTGACGGTCCTCATCGAGCACGAGCGGAAGAACCAGAACCGGCCGAACTATCTCGAAGTGCTCACTGCCCGGCGCGACGAACTCGCCTCCGGCGCGGAACCCACCGGTGGAGATCCGACCAACGCCCCACCGGTCGACCACGCGTCGGGTGGTTCGCCGGTCGATCCGTCGCACTCCCCGGACGATCACACCCCGCTACGGCACGGTGTCGCCGAACAGACGCCGAAACGCGGAAAACCCTGACTCCACCGAACACCGAGTACCGGACACCGACCCGAGCATCCGAGCAAGGAGACGACCGTGGTCGACTTCAACAGAGTCGTGCAGAACGCGAGCCGAGTCGTGGAGAACGCGAACAGGGCGATCGACGACGCCGGTCGCTCGGTGGGCGGATTCGTCCGGCGCGCCGTCGACCGGCCCGTCGACGCTCGGAAACCGCAGACGGTGACCGTCGCGGCTCCGCGCGCGCAGGTCATGCAGTTCTGGCGCGATCCCGAGAACCTGAGCAGAGTCTTCGGCGACCACGTCCGGGTGGAGACGGTCGAAGCGAACCGGCTGCGCTGGACCTGGGAGAGCCCCGGCGGGACGACGACCTGGGACACCCGCGTCGACGTCACCTCGGAAGGACTCGCGTTCGTCGGCGAGGACGACGCGGACACCCCGGGTCCGCGCGTAGTGCTCGCGGTGTCCGACGCGCCCCGGGGCGGCACCGAGATGACCCTGCGCGCCGAGGTTCCCGTCCCCGATCTCGTCACCGGCGCCCTGACCTTCACCGCGCTCTACCGTGCGCGGGCTCTCATGCAGACCGGTGAGATCCCCACCCTGCAGGGCAGTCCGAGTGCCCGTGAATCGGAAGGAGACGCGTGATGCAAGCCCTGTGCTGGATGGGCGTGAACGAGTTGTCGGTGGAGACGGTCGACGATCCCGGCCTGGTCAACCCGCACGACGTGATCGTGCGGGTCCGCCTCACCACGACCTGCGGGTCCGATCTGCACTTCCTCGGCGGGTACCTGCCGGGGATGCGGGCGGGCGACGTGATCGGCCACGAGTTCATGGGCGAGATCGTCGACACCGGCCCGGAGGTGACGAACGTGCGGGTCGGCGACCGGGTGGTCGTGCCGTCGTTCATCGGATGCGGGAAGTGCCCGTACTGCGCCGACGGCCTGCACGCGGTGTGCGACACCACCAACCCGAACGCCGCGATGCAGCAACCCGTGCTGGGCTATCCCACCGGCGGAATCTACGGCTACACCCATCCCTTCGGCGGGTACCAGGGTTCGCACGCCGAGTACATCCGCGTGCCCTTCGGCGACGTCAACTGCTTCCAGATCCCCGACGGTGTCGGCGACGAACAGGCCCTGTTCCTGTCGGACGCGGTACCGACGGGCTACATGGGCGCCGACTTCTGCGACATCACCCCGGGCGACACCGTGGCGGTCTGGGGCGCCGGCGCCGTCGGTCTCATGGCCGCGGCAAGCGCGAAGATCATGGGCGCCGACAGGGTGATCGTGATCGACCGTTTCCGAGACCGCCTCGACCGCGCCGCGAAGAAGGTCGGCGCCGAAACCGTGGACTACACCGAGGTCGACAGCGTCTACGAGACGCTCCGCGAGAGCACCGGCGGACGCGGACCGGACGCCTGTATCGACGCCGTGGGCATGGAGGGTCACGGAACCGGCGTCATGCAGGCCTACGACAAGGTCAAGCAGGCGCTGCGGATGGAGAGCGACCGCGCGACCTCCCTGCGCGAGGCGATCCTGTCCTGCGGCAAGGGCGGAGTCGTGTCGGTGCTCGGCATCTACGGTGTCACCGACAAGTTCCCGATGGCGGTGCTGACGAACAAGAGCTTGACCCTGCGGACGGCGCAGCAACACGGCCAGCGGTACATGCCCACCCTGTTCGAACACGTCCTCGAGAGCAGGTTGGACCCGAGTTGGCTCATGACGCACGACCTTCCGCTCACCGACGCGGTACGCGGCTACGAGATGTTCAAGAACAAGGAGGACGACTGCCTGCGCGCGGTCTTCCGCCCCTAGGTCCTCACCGGTCGGATTTCTTCGATACGAGCGCACGGTCGGCGTCCGACACTGGCGCCATGACGAATTCGGTGAACCCCATTCCCGAGGGATACACCTCCCTCACCCCCTTCCTCGTCGTCGACGGTGCCTCCCGCGCGATCGACTTCTACTGCGACGCGTTCGGAGCGACCGTCGTCGACCGGATGGACGGCCCCGACGGGACGGTGATGCACGCAGAGCTCGACTTCGACAACGGCCGACTGCAATTGAGCGATCCCCATCCCGGCATCGGCCTGCACGCGCCGAGCGGAACGAACGACGTCGACCATTCGTACGTGCTGTACTGCGCGGACGCCGACGCCGTGTTCGCGCGGGCCGTCGCCCTCGTTGCACGGGTGTTCGAGGAA
This sequence comes from Rhodococcus sp. C26F, assembly GCF_053345925.1. Classification (NCBI taxonomy): domain Bacteria; kingdom Bacillati; phylum Actinomycetota; class Actinomycetes; order Mycobacteriales; family Nocardiaceae; genus Rhodococcus; species Rhodococcus sp. C26F. Next base: position 122,628 of record NZ_JBKFBA010000010.1, on the reverse strand, counting down.
CCGTCGACCTTCGTCACCGGCGACCGGTTCGCGTCGATCCTCGATCCGTTCGGTCATCGGTGGGCCGTGATGACGCGGGTCGAGAACGTGCCCGCGGAGGAAGCGAAGCGACGGCTCGACGAGTGGGCTGCAACGCAGAACGCGTGACGGTCAGGGCGTCACGGGCGCGGCGGCCCCGACGAAGGTCACCATCTCGTAACCGCCGGGGTTGGTCTGGATCGGGATCTCCTTCCCGTTGTTCGCCACCCACACGTTCCCGGCCTGGTCGATCGTAATGCCGGTGTTGCGCACGAGGCCGTCGAATCCCGTAGCCGGTGACGTTCGGGGAGATCGGTGCGCCCGTGGTGGTTCCGGGGCGGCAGGCCACTGCCCTGCTGCCGCAGAACTGGGAGACGGCCCGGCCGGCGAAGTTCGCGACCCAGATGTTGTCGTTGCCGTCGACGACCACACCCCACGGAACCCGGAGGCCGCCGCCGGTGATGGGGAACGGCGTGAGATTCCCGTCGATCAGCGTGAGGCTGCCCTCGAGAGTGGGGGTCAGTTCGGGATCCGGGCAGGGGATCCCGATGACCCGCGAGTTCGCGACCCACGCGGTTCCCGCGGAATCGACGGCCACCCCGAGGGGTTTCTCGAGACCGGCCCCGCCGATGGCCGGGACGATCGGGGTGCCGGAGGCATCGAGCACGGCGACGGTGTCGCTGCCGTTGCCGGGGACGAACACCCGGCCGTCGGTGCCCTCGGCGAGGGCGAAGGGCTTCGTCACGCCGAGGTCGGTGAGGTTGCGTGCGGCAGCCGGGTTTCCGTCCGGATAGATCGTGACGCTGTCGTTGCCGCACTACGTCACCGGTCAGCGTGGCACAACCGAGATGTCCGCTGTGAACGATTTCCCGGATTTCACCCCGTATCCCCACGGACGGCGTATCCCACAGACGACGAA
>NZ_JBKFBA010000010.1:112090-121666 GCF_053345925.1 Rhodococcus sp. C26F | reverse complement strand
TTCGTCGTCGTGTACGGACTCAGCCGAGGCGCTGCTTGAGGGCCTCGAACTCGTCGCGGATGCCCGAGGGCACCTTCTCACCGAGGAACTCGAACCACTCGGCGATGCCGTCGATCTCGGCCTTCCACTCCTCGACGTCGACCTTCAGGGCCTCGTCGACGTCGGCGGGATCGACATCGAGACCGTCGAGCGTGAGGTCGGCGGCGCTGGGCACGTAACCGATCGGCGTGGACTGCGCGCCGGCCTTGTGCTCGATGCGGTCGACGATCCACTTGAGCACGCGCGAGTTCTCGCCGAAGCCGGGCCACAGGAAGCGGCCGTCGTCGCCGCGACGGAACCAGTTGACGTAGAAGATCTTCGGCAGCTTGTCCTCATCGGCGTTCTTGCCGAGCGTGATCCAGTGGTTCAGGTAGTCGCCGGCGTTGTAGCCGAGGAAGGGCAGCATCGCCATCGGGTCGCGACGGACGCTACCGACCTTGCCCTCTGCCGCGGCGGTCTGCTCGGACGACAGGGTCGCGCCGAGGAAGGTGCCGTGCTGCCAGTCGAAGGACTCGCTGACGAGGGGCACCGTCGTCTTGCGGCGGCCACCGAACAGGATCGCGGAGATCGGCACACCCTGCGGGTCGTCCCACTCGGGGGCGAGGATCGGGCACTGCGACATCGGGGTGCAGTAACGCGAGTTCGGGTGCGCGGCATTGGTGCCGGACTCGGGGGTCCAGTCGTTGCCCAGCCAGTCGGTGAGGTGCGCCGGGGTCTCGCCGCCGATGCCCTCCCACCAGATGTCGCCGTCGTCGGTCTTCGCGACGTTGGTGTAGATGGTGTTGCCGGCCTCGATGGTCGCCATCGCGTTCGGGTTCGAGTCGGCGCTGGTGCCCGGCGCGACGCCGAAGAAGCCGAACTCGGGGTTCACGGCGTAGAGGCGGCCGTCCTTGCCGAAACGCATCCACGCGATGTCGTCGCCGAGGGTCTCGGCACGCCAGCCCGGGATGGTCGGCTGGATCATCGCGAGGTTGGTCTTGCCACAGGCCGACGGGAACGCCGCGGCGATGTAGTAGGCCTTCTCCTCGGGCGAGATCAGCTTGAGGATCAGCATGTGCTCGGCCAGCCAGCCCTCGTCGTGCGCCATGGCCGACGCGATGCGCAGCGAGTAGCACTTCTTGCCGAGCAGGGCGTTGCCGCCGTAGCCGGAGCCGAAGCTCCAGATCTCACGGGTCTCGGGGAAGTGGGTGATGTACTTCGTGTCGTTGCACGGCCACGGGACATCCTGCTGACCGGCCTCGAGCGGCGCACCCACGGAGTGCAGCGCCTTGACGAACGGACGGTCGGTGCCGAGCTTCTCGAGAGCCGCGCTGCCCATGCGGGTCATGATGCGCATCGAGACGACGACGTACTCCGAGTCGGTCAGCTCGACGCCGAGCTTCGGGTCCTCTGCACCGAGCGGGCCCATGCAGAAGGGCACGACGAAGAGGGTGCGTCCGCGCATGCTGCCGCGGTACAGCTCGGTCATCGTGGCACGCATCTCGTCGGGGTCGACCCAGTTGTTGGTCGGGCCCGCGTCGATCTCGTTCTTCGAGCAGATGAAGGTGCGCGACTCGACGCGTGCGACGTCCGACGGATCGGAATTGGCCAGGAACGAGTTCGGCTTCTTCTCGTCGTTCAGACGCGTGAAGGTGCCGGCCTCGACCAGCTGAGAGGTCAGACGGTCCCATTCCTCATCGGATCCGTCGGCCCATACGACACGATCGGGCTGGGTGAGCTCGGCAATCTCCTGGACCCAGGCAAGCAACTCGGCATGCTGGGTCGGGAGCTTGTCGTCGGTACCGTTCAAACCGGGAATGGTCGCTGAGGTCATCAAAACTCTCCTGGGGTGTGCCCGGAACCGGGATCCCACCTCCGACCTGCACGTTCTTCTGTGCGGACGAGGGCAGACCCGGGCTTGCCCCTCTCGGCAGGGGTACCACCTACTTCGTCCGTGGCCGAACAGGCGAAGTAGGCGCCGGATGTCCTTTTCATAGAGGTTAACGTCGGAATGCCGACCGGCGTCACTCGGGGCCGGTCGGAAATCTCACAGAAACGATTCAGAACTTGCGCACAATACCGTCCCCTCCCCCTGCTGCGCAGCCGGATATGAATCACTTCGACTCTTCTCCGTGGTGTACGTCGTATTCAAGGCTACCTGTGTCCAGTCGGCTCCACCGACCCGATCCGTCGAGCTCGCGACAGTATTCCCACACGCCGTAACGGCCGTCGTCCGCGATCACCGAGAGGCGGTCGCTGCTGCCGTCGAGATCGGTGTCGGTGGCCACCACCAGGCCGTCGCCCCAGTCGCCACCGACTCCCCAGTGCTCGGTATCGGCGACGACCGTCTCGGCGGCGCCGTCACCGTCGAGGTCGGTCGTCGGGGCGAGCTCGTCGGCCCAGGCGGCCACCTCGGACGGATCGAACCCGGACGGATCGAAAGGATCGGTGAACGGCTGGGGTGCGCCACCCGAGCCGGCGAATTCGGCCATCGTCTCCCCTTTCCGACCCGGCACGCGCCGGATCGCTCCTATCCGGTTGGACGCACCCCGGCACCCTGCGGTTCCGGGATGTGTCCGAGTGCCGCCAGGTCGCGTTCGCACGCGGCGATGCGGGCACGCCGCTCGCCCCGGCGACGGGTGATCTCCGCGTCGATCGCGGCGACGCGTTCCCGCACGCGGGTCGCGTGCCGGTCGCGGGCGGCGACCGCGAGCGCGGTGGAATGCAGTTCCGTCTCGTGGATGCGGGTGCGGATCCAGGTGTCGAGTTCCGCCCGTACGGTCGCGAGCTCGTCGGCGATCCACCGCCGCATCCGGTCGCGGTAGGCGATGCGCCTGCGGATCCGCATCAGCCATCCGGCGGCCGGAACCGCGCACGCGATCGCGACCACCAGCGACATCCAGCCCGGCAGGTCCCCGAACGGGGTGAGGAGCAGTCTGCCGAGACCCGCGCCCGCCGACGCACCGAAGACCACCGTCAGCGTGTCCTCCATCGACCGCGCGGTCTGCGGTGGGCGGGCCGTGCGCGTGGGTTCCGGCGCCGGAGTGCCCGGTGCGATCCGGGCCGTCTCGTCGGTGAGCCGCGCGCACAGGTCGTCGACGTGGGCGTCGATCGTCGTGACCACCGCATCCGCGTCCGCGGTCTCGAGCACCTCGCCCGCGGCGGTGGACGCCGCCCGCACGCGCATCGCGACCTCCTGCAACAGCGTCACCTGCAGCCGGCGCAGGTCGGGGCCGGAGGTCGCGGGTGGTGCTGCGGCGGTGAGGCGGGAGCGCTCCGCACGCAGGCCCCCTTCCTCGTCCTCCGCGCTCAGTCGTCCGATCTCCTCCTCGATCATCGGCCGGGTGGCGGCGATGATCGCTGCGCGTGCTCGTCGCGGGTCGTGCGACGACCGAATCGTGGCGGCCAGGACGTCCCGCAGTTCGACGAGTCCGGACGCGGTGAGCAGGGTCTGCCGGACCGCCTCGCTCGCGTCGTCTTCGAGTTCGCGTGCCCGCCGCGCGGCCGCGGCGCTCACGGGCAGGATCACGACCCTCGGCAGCCAGGACGCGTGCCGCTGCAGGATCTCGACGTCGGCGTCGCGGACCGCACGCCAGTCGGGAAAGCGGTCGATGCCCGTCAGTGCGCAGACGACCTCGATCGACTCGGCTGCCGCCGCGCGCACGAGGTCGAGTTCGGTGCGGCCGATCGTCGCCGACGGGTCGAACACCACGAGGGTGACGGCGCGGCCGTCGTCCGTGATGTCCAGCCCGCCCAGATGTCGTAGCTCCGCTGCCAGCGTGCCGGCGCCGGAACCGGGCACTCCGACGACCCGCACGCCGGTCGCGGCCGGCCGGTGCAGTCCCATCCATCCGCGCGGGTTCCATCGGCGCAGGACGTCGTCGGCCGGATCCACGAGTCCGCTCGGCGGTGTCACCGCGGTCCCGCGGCGACGGACTCCATCGGGCCCAGCCCGACCAGGTCGAGTGTCTGTTCGACGAGTTCGCGCACCTGCGGTGCCGCCGGGACACCCGCCACGACCCGGGCGAGCTCCTCGTCGCGTAGGCGGCGCGCCACGACCGCACGCGCGGCGAGCGGTTCCCCGAGCAGTTCCTCATCGCGGACCGCGACCACCTGATCCGGCGGCACCCCCGTCGCACGCGCGACGAGAGCGCACTCGCTGTCATCCGTCCCACCCGTCACCACGAGGACGAGGCGACAAGGATCGACGACCGTCAGCGCGGCGCGGTCGGCCGGATGGGCGACGGCCGGGTCGAGACGACGCGGCACGACGTAGACGACGAGGTCACCGTCGAGGACCGGGTCGGGACCGTCAGGCGTGTCCACTGCCACTCCGGCCACGGCCGCGTCTACTTCCCCACCCTCGATATCGACCCTGCGGAGCAGCAGTTCGCGTACCTGCGTCTCGACGCTTTCCCGGCCGGTCCCGGCCCGCCCCGCGACCTGCACCCGCAGCGCGGCCGTATGCTCGGCCAGCGCCCTGCGAATCAACCGCCCTGCCTGTGCATCCAGTTGTTCGACCTGCGCGGCGAGGTGGTGCCACAACTCCCCCGTCATGATCCCCCGATCGTCGGGGGAGATTGTCGCAGAGAGACCGCTGACGGGCAGCCGAACGAATGCTTCCCTGAGAAAACACTGTGGCCACTCAGGTCACTCCCGCCACACACTCTCGGAATACGCGACAATGGACGGGTGAACGAAGCCGATCAGCACACCACCGAGACGCTCGAGGAGCGCCCGACCCGCGGGAACCGCCTGTACCCCAGGGTGACGAGTTTCCGGTCCCGCCGTGGATCGCTGACCGACCCCCAGCAGCAGTGCTGGGACCGTCGTTGGCCCGAACTCGGCAAGGAGGTCGGCGACGAACCGCTCGACGTCGACGCATGGTTCGGCCGCTCCGCGCCCCTCGTCCTCGAGATCGGATCCGGAACGGGAACCGCCGCGGTCGCCATGGCCCAGGCCGAGCCCGAGGTGAACCTCATCGCCGTGGAGGTCTACAAGCCCGGCATCGCCCAGACACTGCAGAACATCGAACGCAGCTGCAACACCGACGCGCCGATCCGGAACCTGCGGATCCTGCGCGGCGACGCCGTCGAGGTGCTCGAGAAGATGCTGACCACCGCGTCGCTCACCGGCGTGCGGGTGTTCTTCCCGGATCCGTGGCCCAAGGCCCGCCACCACAAGCGCCGGCTCCTGCAGGCCCCGACGTTCGCCCTGATCGCCGACAGGTTGAAGCCCGGTGGAGTGCTGCACGTGGCCACCGACCACGCCGATTACGCCGAGGCCATCGCCGAGGTGGGCGATGCCGAACCGCGCCTCGCCCGCTTCACCGGCACCTCCCCGATCAGCCTCGAACGCCCCGTCACCAAGTTCGAGGACAAGGCACACCAGGTGGGTAGCGCGATCAACGAGTTCGTCTGGGGGAAGATCGGAGCATGAGTGTCCATGAAGAGCTTCCCGGCGTGACCGACTCCTCCGCGATCGACGGCGTCGAGCCGGTCCGAAAGGTCCTGCTCGTCTGGGACGCACCCAACCTCGACATGGGCCTCGGCGCGATCCTCGGCGGCCGGCCCACCGCCGCCTACCGCCCGCGCTTCGACGCTCTCGGCCGGTGGCTGCTCGGGCGCACCGCCGAACTGTCGCGTCTGCACTCCGCGACCCTCGAACCCGAAGCCACGGTGTTCACCAACATCGCCCCCGGCAGCGCGGACGTCGTCCGCCCCTGGGTCGAGGCCCTGCGTAATGTGGGCTTCGCGGTGTTCGCCAAGCCGAAGATCGACGAGGACAGCGATGTCGACTCCGACATGCTGAACCACATCGAGCTGAGGCACCGGGAGGGTCTCGCCGGTGTCATGGTGGCCTCCGCCGACGGGCAGGCGTTCCGTGAACCCCTCGAGCGGCTCGCACAGGAGGGCATCGCGACCCAGGTGCTCGGTTTCCGCGAGCACGCCAGCTGGGCGGTGACCTCCGAGATCATCGAGTTCCTCGATCTCGAGGACATTCCCGGTGTGTTCCGCGAACCGCTGCCCCGCGTCAGCCTGGAATCGCTGCCCGACGAGGGTGCCTGGCTGCAGCCGTTCCGACCGCTTTCTGCTCTCCTGGTGGGGCGCAAGAGCGTCGCCGAATAGGAGACTTACGTGTTCGACCGTTGGGGAGAGCTCGTCTACCGCGCGCGCTTCACCGTCATTGCGGTGATGGTCGCGGGGTTGCTCGCGCTCGCCGGGTACGGGCTGAGCCTGAACGATCACCTCAGCCAGAGCGGCTGGGACGATCCCGGTTCGGAGTCCGTCGCCGCTGCCAAGCTCGCCGACGGCACCTTCGGCCGCGACACCGCGGGCGACGTGCTGGTGCTGTACACGGCACCCGAGGGCAGCACGGTCGACGATCCCGCGTTCTCCGCGAAGATCACCGACAGCCTGAACTCGCTGGTCGCCGAGCATCCCGACGAAATCCTCAAGATCAACGGTGCGTACTGGCCCACCGACAACGCACCGTCGCTGCCGACGCTGGCCGACCCGTCGCGCCAGCACGCGATCGCGTCGATCGCCATCGCCGGCGAGGACGACACGGAGCTGACCGGCAACTTCCGCGAGGTCAAGGACGCCTTCTACATCGACGGCGTCGACGTGCAGCTCGCCGGTCTGCAGCCGATCTCCGGCGCGCTGAACGACACGATGGCCAACGACATCAAGCGCATGGAGATCCTCGCGATCCCGGCCGTCGGCATCCTGTTGTTCTTCGTCTTCGGTGGCGTCGTCGCGGCCGCTCTCCCGCTGATCACCGGTGGTCTCACGATCGTCGCGGCGAACGGCATCGTCCGGTTGATCACCAACTTCACCGAGGTCAACTCGTTCGTCGCACCGGTCGTCTCACTGATCGGCCTGGGCCTGGCGATCGACTACGGCCTGTTCATGGTGTCGCGGTTCCGTGAGGAACTCGCCGAGGGCTACGACACCCCGGCGGCGGTGCGACGCACCGTCGTCACCGCAGGTCGCACGGTGGTGTTCTCGGCGACGATGGTCGTCACCAGCCTCGGTGGCCTCGTGCTGTTCCCGCAGGGCTTCCTCAAGTCGGTCGCCTACGGCGCGATCTCGGCGGTCTCACTGGCTGCCCTGCTGTCGATCACGATCCTTCCCGCCATCCTGAGCATCCTCGGCCGGCGCATCGACAAGTTCGGCATGAAGCGCTTCGGGCAGATCCAGTCGAACGAGCAGGTCGAGAACAGTTTCCTCGGCCGCCTGTGCCGCTGGGTGATGGTCAACCCGATGAAGGTGACCATCCCGACGGTCATCGGCCTGCTGCTGCTCATCATGCCGCTGACCGGCATCAAGTTCGGCGGCATCAACGAGACCTACCTGCCGCCCGAGCACCCCACGCGCGTCGCGCAGGAGACCTTCGACGAACTGTTCCCCGGCCAGCGCGCCGAGCCGGTCAAGCTCGTGGTCCGCGGCGCCGAGGGCGGCGACCTCAACAAGATCATCACGACGGCCAGCGAAGCTCCCGGCCTCGTCGAGAAGTTCCAGATCACCGGCCCCGCGAAGGACGGCGTCCGTGTGCTCAAGGCCGGTCTGACCGACCGCAACGAGTCCGCCGACACCGTCGAGTACCTGCACGCAGCCGAATGGCCCGAGGGTGTCGAAGTGCTCGTCGGCGGCACCCCGGCGATCGAGCAGGACTCCATCGGGGCCCTGCTCGAGACCCTGCCGCTGATGGTCGTGGTCGTCGTGCTGCTGACGACGTTGCTGATGTTCCTGGCGTTCGGCTCGCTCGTGCTGCCCGTCAAGGCCGTGTTGATGAGCGCCCTGGGTCTCGGCTCGACGCTGGGCATCCTCACCTGGATCTTCATCGACGGCAACGGCGCCGACCTGCTCAACTTCACCCCGGGGCCGATCATGTCGCCGGTGCTCGTGCTGATCATCGCGATCGTGTACGGCCTGTCGACCGACTACGAGGTGTTCCTGCTCTCCAGAATGGTCGAGGCGAGATCGATGGGGGCGAGCACCACCGAGTCGATCCGTATCGGTACCGCCCACACCGGTCGCATCATCACCGCGGCCGCCCTGATCCTCATCGTCGTCACCGGTGCCTTCGGATTCTCGGAGCTGGTGATGATGAAGTACATCGCGTTCGGCATGATCGCCGCGCTGATCATCGACGCGACCGTCATCCGCATGTTCCTCGTGCCCGCCGTGATGAAGCTGCTCGGTGACGACTGCTGGTGGGCTCCGGCGTGGATGAAGCGGATCCAGGAGAAGATCGGCCTGGGCGAGCCGATCCTCGCCGACGAACTGATGCCCGAGGACGTTCCCGAGCTCATCACCGTCGGCATGTTCGGTCCGGCGACGGTCGCGGCCACGGGCGCGCACCGCTTCCCGGCAGGTGCCTTCGAGGGCGGCTCCGACCTCACGCAGCCGTTGCCCAAGATCGCTCCGCCGCGGCCGGCCGCCGAACAGCGCAAGCTCCGCGATCTCACGCCGCCGCCGGTGCGACGGCAGGCCCCGGGCCGTCCCCCGGTCCGCCCGGCCGCGTCCGCGTCCGGTCGTCCGCCTGCTGCTCCGCGGAACGGCGAACGTGTGCCGCCCGCAGCCGGGCGTCCGACGCCGGCGAGCCGTCCGGTTCAGCCCGGTACGGGTCCGGGGCGTCCGTCGCGTCCGGTCCCGGAGCCGCGTCGTCGCCCGGAGGATCGGCCGCCGGTGGACGAGCGCAACGGCTCGGCTCTTCCTGGGCGCGGTGTCCCGGAGAAGGGTGTCCCGGAGAAGCCCGAACGTCGTGCCCCCGAGATGCCGCAGCGCGATGTCACGCAGCGCGGTGCGCTCGATCAGACACAACGCGGTGCGCTCGATCAGACACAACGCGGTGCGCTCGATCAGACACAGCGCGGTGCGCTCGATCAGACACAGCGGGGTGCGTCCGACCCGTCGTCGCCGTCGTCGGTGCCTCCGCTCCCCCGCCGTCAGCGCGGGGAGGTTCCGCCGCCGCTGCCGCAGTCCTTCGTCCGACCGCCCGCTGTCCCGGGCGATGCGGAAGCTCTGCCCGGTGCCCAGGCTCCGCGGCCGAGCGAACCCGGCACCGGTCGTGGACGGGATCCGCAGGCGATCGAGAACTGGCTGTCGCAGTTGCGCCGCACGTCGCCCGGCGGGGAGTCTTCGGCCCAGCGGCCGAGGCCCACTTCCGACGCACCGCGCCCCTCGGCGCCGGAGCCCCAGCGGCCTTCGGCACCGGACTCGCAACGTCCCCCGACATCGGAGGCCCAGCGACCTCCGGCGCAGAGACCTGTCCGACCGCCCGTGCCGGGTACTCAGCAGCCGCCCACGCAGGGCATGCAACCGCCGACACAGGGCATGCAGCCGCCGACACAGAACGGTCCCCGTCCGCCTCTGCCCTCCCGGTCCCGTGGTCCGGAGCAGCCGCCCCGCCCGGCCGGCGAGCGGCCGGAAGCGCGAGCGGACGAATCGCAGCCGGAGCAGAACGACGCGGAGTCGCGGAGGCGTGGACGCCACGGTCCCGACAGCGGCCGTTCGATCAGCGTCAGTGAGCTGATCGCCCGGCAGCGTCGCG
>NZ_JBKFBA010000010.1:0-112071 GCF_053345925.1 Rhodococcus sp. C26F | reverse complement strand
GGTCGCCTCGGGTGTTTCCGGGGTCAGCTGCCGTTGAAGAACTTCCGCAGCCGCGTGGACAGCGGATGGGTGACGTTGAAGCTCCCGCCGCGGACCTTGCCTGTCACCACGACGTGCAGCGGTCCGTACGGCGCTCCGCCGCGCACCTTCGACGACACGCTCGACGCGACGTTCTCGACGCCGTTGACGTCGGCCGTGGCCTCGGCGGGGAGCACGATGTTGATCGAGCTGAGGTAGTCGCTCACGTCGATCCGCACGACCTGCGTCTGCATCACCGCTTCGGTGAAGTCGAGGGTCACGGAGGACGCGACGGTGTCGAGAACGATGGCGGGCGGCACGTGCCAGCGACCCTTGCGTTCGATGCCGGAGACGCGGCCCTTGATCACGAGAGGAGCGCCCTGGCCGGTCGCGGGGAAAGCAGCTGCACTCGGCGCCGGGTAGCCGGCCGCACTCGGCGCCGGATAGTGCGCCTGCGACATGCCCGGCAGATTCTGTTCCTGGAACTCGGGCCGGATCTGGATACCGGGCAGGTCGACGAGCACCTGGTTCAGGTCGCCTCGGGTCTTGGCCGCGAGGACGGTGTCCATCCGTTCGGTGAACTCCCCGAGCGAGAGCATTCCCTGCCCGACCGCCCGCTGCAGAAGTTCGCCGACGTGCTCGCGCTCGGCGTCCGACACCCGCAGATCCTTCGATTCCATGCCCCCGAGCTTAACGGGACGAACGGTATGCCTCCGAAGTCGTCGGGGCCACTGTGCGGGGCGCTATTCGAGGCCCTGTTCGATGACGTAGCGGGTGAGTTCGACGCGGTTGGCGAGCTGCAGTTTGCGTAGCGTCGCTTGGACGTGGTTCTCCACCGTGCGGTGGCTGAGCGTCAGTCGCGCTGCGATCTGTTTCGCCGACAACCCTTTCGCGACGAGACGCAACACTTCGGTCTCCCGGCCGGTCAGGGTCGGTGGGGGTCTCCGGTCGGCGACGTCGTTCGACATCCGGCGGTACTCGCCGAGCACGAGCCCGGCCAGTCCGGGGGTGAAGACGGCCTGTCCCCGCGCGGTCGCGAGAACGGCGTCGACGAGTTCGTGCACCGAGGCGCTCTTCACGAGATAGCCGGACGCGCCCGCCTTGACCGCGCCGAGGACGTCGTCGCGTTCGGAGGACGCCGACAGGACCAGCACCCGGCTGTCCGGGGAGACCTCGAGGACCGCGCGGGTCGCCTCGGTGCCGGTGCCGTCGGGCATCGCCATGTCCATGAGCACGACGTCGGGGCGGACGACGGCGGCACGGCGCGCGGCGCTCGCGACACCGTCGGCCTCGGCGACGACGGTGAACCCGGCCTCTTCGAGGTCACGTCCGACGGCGTTGCGCCAGATCGGGTGGTCGTCGACCACCATCACGCTGACGGTGCTGCGTTCCTCTGTGGTGTTCTCGTGTGTTTCCGCGCTGATCTCGGCCACTCATTCCCCCTTCGGTACCCGGATCTCCCATTCGGTTCCTTCGCCTACGTCGCTGTCGAGCAGTGCGACGCCGCCGAGCCATTCCGCTCGCCCGACGATCGACTTGGACACCCCCATGCGTCCCTGTTCGCGAGCTTCGTCGAGTCTGCCCGGTTCGATCCCGACGCCGTCGTCCCGGATGCTGAGTACGATCTCGTCGCCGAGATCCTCGAGGAGGATGTAGGCGGCGGCACCGGCGCCGGCGTGCAGTTGCGTGTTCGACAGCGCCGCTGTCGTGAGCGCCGCGAGTTCCTCCGCTCGATCCCGCGGGATCATGATCGGGTCGGCGGGCGCGGACACCGTCGCACCGGTCCCGGCCCGGGCTCGGACGAGGGCGGTGAGGTCGGCATGCTCACCGCCGCGGTCGACGTCGGTGTCCTGTTCGGAGATCAGCTGCCGCAGCGCGGTCTCCTGTTCGCGGGCCAACTCGGCGAGTTCCGTCGCATCACCGCCCAGCTCGAGTCCGCGCCGCTGCACGAGCGCGAGCACCTGCAGCACGCCGTCGTGCACCTGCCGGGCGAGCCGGTCCCGTTCCTCGGTGGCCGCTGCCACGCGCACGGCCTGCTCGAGTTGCCGGTGCGCACTGCGCGCGGTGGTGGTGGCGAAACCCATCGCCACACCGCACGCGACGAGCACCGGCGCCGTCGCGTCGCGCCACAGGTCCAAGTTGATCTGATCGCGCACCACCGCGCTGACGACGGACATCAGCAGCGCCGAGCCGATGCCCGTGAGCGGACCGCCGAGGATCGCGGCCGACAGCACGGCGTTGGCGACCCACAGCGTGGTGGGCATGGTCTGGTGGTTGCTGTACCAGTCGTGGTCGGCGACCAGCCGGGTCGCCGCCATCAACGCGACGGCGAGGATCTGGTCCACCACGGTGACCGTGCGCCGCAATCGTGCCTCGCGGGAGAGCAACACCGCCGAGACGAGCGACCATGTCACGAGCACCCCGACGAAGAACCACGACAGGCCCGGACGGGTGTAGTTCACAACGGTCGAGAACTGCGATCCCACCGCATATGCGACGGTCACGAGCCGGAAGACCTGGGCGGCCCGCCACAGGGGCGCATCCGCATCGGGACCGGTCGGAGACGGCCTCATGTGTACGTTTCGCACCTTTCGTCACAGTAGGTGGGGCGAGTGAATCCAACCACTCCGCGCCTCCAACGGTGACCGCCCCATCCTGTGACCGTCCGCACAGTGGTTTGATTTGAAGTCGTGCTGAGGTCGTACCGAGCTGTCGCCGCTACCTTGCGGAGTCGTTGGCCGCTCTACATGGTCTCCATGGGCGCGTCGAACCTGTTCGGTGCGATGCTCGTGTTCGCCTTCGTCCGGTACGGCATCCCCATCGCCGAGACCGACGCCATCATCGCGGATCGGGTCCGCAACTTCGCGGTCTTCGCGGTGTACCTGGTCTTCGCCGGCATCGTGAGCCTCGGTGCCGCGGCGATCACGCTGCGCTCGGTCGTCCGGTGGCAGCTCCGTGGCGGCCCGCCCACCCGGGCCGAACAGATGGCGGCCCTGCACGCCCCGTTGCGACAGGCGATCGTGCACCTCGGCCTGTGGCTGCTCGGCGGCGTGCTCTTCGTCTTCCTCACCGCCGAGGAGATGCCGTCGCTCGCGGTGGCGGTCTCGGTCACCGTCGCGATGGCCGCGACCAGCACTTTCGGTTTCACCTACATGCTCGGTGAACGCATCCTGCGGCCGGTCGCCGCGCGGGCGCTGAGCGAGGGAAACTTCGACCGGACGATGGCTCCCGGCGTCGGCACGCGCCTGGCCATGACCTGGGGCCTGGGCACGCTCATGCCGGTCGCCGGGATCGTGCTGCTGTGCGTGACGCAGTTGAGCGCCAACACCGACTTCGACGCCGACGCACTCGCCCTGTCCGTGCTCGCGCTCGCCGTGGCGTCGATCGGTCTCGCGCTCGTGTTGTCGCTGCTGACGTCGGCGCAGATCTCCGACCCGATCAAGCAGTTGCGCTGGGCGATCGAACGCGTGCAGCGCGGTGCCTCGGGAGTGCAGGTCGAGGTGTTCGACGGCAGCGAGATCGGACGCCTGCAGGTCGGCTTCAACCGCATGATGGCCGAGTCCGACGAACGCCGGCGTCTGCGGGAGTTGTTCGGTCAGCACGTCGGCGAGGACGTCGCGCGCCGGGCCCTGCAGTACGGCACCGAACTCGGCGGTGAGACGCGCTACGTCGCGGTGCTGTTCGTCGACATGGTGGGTTCGACGGCGACGGCCGCCGAGCGCCCGCCGAGCGAGGTCGTCGAGCTGCTCAACGAGTTCTTCCGTGTCGTCGTCGAGGTGGTCGACCACCATCACGGCTTCGTCAACAAGTTCATGGGCGACGCGGCATTGGTGATCTTCGGCGCTCCCCTCGACCGGCCCGACGCCCCCACGGCGGCGCTCGCGGCGGCCCGCGAACTGCGTTTCGCTCTGGACGAGATCACCGGACTCGATGTCGGGATCGGCGTGTCGGCGGGACTCGCGGTGGCCGGCAACATCGGCGCGGCGGAGCGCTTCGAGTACACGGTGATCGGCGACCCGGTCAACGAGGCCTCGCGCCTGACCGAGCTCGCGAAACTGCGTCCGAGCAGGGTTCTCGCGTCGTCGAGCGCGTTGTACTTCGCGGACGACGAGGAGCGCAGCCACTGGGAACTCGGCGACGAGGTGCAGCTGCGCGGCCGGCGGCGGATGACCCATCTCGCATGGCCGGTTCGCTATCCCGGAGCCCCCGGAGACGCGAACGGGACGGACGAATCGAACCCTTCGACGGACGAGTGACGGCCCGTCCCGCGACACCCGCGAACGACGCGGAACGGCCATAGCGCCCTCTTCGTGACCCGACGGTCGGTTACGGTGAACAGCGTGGCGCAGCCGCACGACGATCCTCCATGCCCCGACGCCACGCCGCGTCGGGGCTCGTTCCGGTGGATCAAGTGGGTATCGGCGATCGCCCTCGTGGCCCTGCTGACGGTCGAGGCGATCTACCTGTGGCCGACGATGAGCGACTCGTGGCGCGCGGTCACGGAGATGCACTGGGGCTGGTTCGCGGCGGCCGTGCTGGCGCAGATGATCTCCCTCAGCGGCTTCGCGGGAGTGCAGCAGCGACTGCTCCGCGCCGGCGGGGTCCGCGTCGGGCACTGGCGGTCGGCGTCGGTGATCTACGGCAGCACGGCGATGGCGGTGACCCTGCCCGCAGGACCGGTCTTCTCCACGGCCTTCACCTACAAGCAGACCCGCAAGTGGGGTGCGACCCCCGTGGTCGCCTCGTGGCAACTCGCAGTCTCCGGCGTCATCGCGGCCGTGACCCTGGCGTCGGTGGGCATGATCGGCGCGTTCGCGGTGGGCAGCCGGATCAGCCCCGTCACTCTCGTGTTGTCGCTCGCGGGCGCGATCGCGTTGATCTTCGGCCTGCGGTACGTCGCGAAGAACCCCACGTCGATCGAAGCGGCGGGCACGTGGGTGCTCCATCGGGTCAACCGCATCACGAGGAAGCCGAGGGACACCGGCTTCGACGTCTTCGAACGCACCCTCGCGCAGCTCGAGTCCGTCGAACTCGCGCGTCGCGACGGTGTGGCCGCGGTGGCGTGGTCGGCCGTGCACCGTGCAGCCGATGTCGCGTGCCTCGGACTGGCGTGCTGGGCCGTCGGCGGCTCCCCGTCGGTGGCGGGGTTGTTCATCGCGTTCGCGGCAGCGAAGGCCGTGGGCAGCGTGCCGCTCGCGCCGGGCGGCCTCGGATTCGTGGACGGCACCCTCATCGCGACGCTCACCGCTGCCGGGCTGAGCGCGTCGCAGTCGCTGGCAGCGGTCTTCGTGTACCGGATGGTGAGCTTCGCGTTCGTGGCCCTGACCGGCTGGGCCACCGTCGCCGCGATGTACCGGGGCAACGGACCCGACGAGATCGATCCGATCGCCGAGCGCGCAGAACACGAGCGCAGCGCCCTGGAGCGGCGGCGTCGTCCGGTCGAGAATCCCGAGCCGGCGTGATCCGCCTCACAATGTAGTTGCGCAAGCAACTATTTGGTGGCATGGTTGTCGGCAAGCAGTTGAAAGTTTAATCATCGAGGAGGACCACCATGACCACCGCCACCACCACCTTCCCCGGCCTGACCACCGGCACCTGGGCCATCGACCCCGTCCACTCGAACGTGGGCTTCACCGTCCGGCACCTCGTCGTCAGCAAGGTTCGCGGCACCTTCGAGAACTTCTCCGGCGCCATCACCGTCGCCGAGGACGGCACCGCATCGGTGAACGCCGAGATCGACGTCAAGTCGATCAACACCAAGAACGCCGACCGCGACGCGCACGTCCGCTCCGCCGACTTCTTCGACGCCGAGCAGTTCCCCGTCGCCACCTTCACCTCGACCGACGTGCGTGCCGACGGTGACGACTACATCGTCACGGGCGACTTCACGCTCCACGGCGTCACCCGCCCGGTCGACCTGAAGCTCGAGTTCAACGGCGTCAACCCCGGCATGGGCCAGGGCCCGGTCGCCGGCTTCGAGGCCACCACCGTTATCAACCGCAAGGATTTCGGCATCAGCATCGAGATGCCGCTCGAAGGCGGCGGAGCCGTCGTCGGCGACAAGATCACCATCACCCTCGAGATCGAGGCCGGTCTGCAGGCCTGACCTCTCTCGCACAGACAGCGCCCCTGCTCCGGCAGGGGCGCTGTCGCGTTCCACCCGCTCTACCGGCCCGGATCGTGCTCGAGAGCACGCGCCGGAGATTCCGACGCGCCCCGCGCCGCCGCTACTCTGGACCCGTGAAGAAGTACATCCCGGCGTTGGCGATCGACGTCGTTCTCGTCGTCGTATTCGCCGTGCTCGGTCGTTCCAGTCACGACGAAGTGCTCGATCTCGTGGGGCTCGCAGGAACGGCGTGGCCGTTCCTCGGCGGCCTCACCGTCGGATGGTTCTTCACCGCGTGGCTCTACCGCGACAAGTTCGACGCCTTCGCGGCCGTTCCCACCGGACTGCTCGTGTGGGTGAGCACCCTCGTCGTGGGGATGCTGCTGCGGGCCGTCACCGGTCAGGGCACCGCGACCGCCTTCATCATCGTCGCGACGATCTTCCTGGGCCTGTTCCTGGTGGGCTGGCGCGTGGTCGTCGGACTGCTCCAGCGCCGCAAGGTCGACGCTCACTGACCTCGCCGAGGTCGACCAGTACCGACCCTCCGGTCGCAGCTCTCACACTCGCACGCGAAGTGTGATCTGCGACCGCGGGATACGCGAATTTTTCGCGCTCGCGCCCCGTGCGGTGGAACAGTGGAGATCATGTCCACGCTGGAACCACCTACTCTGACCGGGTCGCGATCCGACCATCGGTTCTTCGGTCAGCCACTACCCCTGGCCAACCTGTTCGGTGTCGAGATGTGGGAGCGATTCTCCTTCTACGGCATGCAGGGCATTCTGATCTACTACCTGTACTACTCGGCATCCGAGGGCGGGTTGGGGATCAGCCAGGGGGCCGCGACCTCCATCGTCGGCGCCTACGGCGGCACGGTCTACCTGTCGACGATTCTCGGGGCGTGGATCGCCGACCGGCTGCTGGGTTCCGAACGGACCCTGTTCTACAGCGCCGTGCTCATCATGTTCGGCCACATCGCGCTCGCGGTGCTGCCCGGTTTCGTCGGAGTCGGTGTCGGCCTGGTGCTGGTCGCGTTCGGTAGCGGTGGTCTGAAGGCCACGGCGACGTCGATCGTCGGCGATCTCTACGACGAGCAGGACCCCCGACGCGACGCCGGTTTCTCCATCTTCTACATGGGCGTGAATATCGGCGCGCTCGTCGGCCCGCTGCTCACCGGCTTCCTGCAGACGCGCTACGGCTTCCACTGGGGCTTCGGTCTCGCCGCGGTCGGCATGTTCCTCGGCCTGCTGCAGTACACGATCTACCGCAAGCATCTCGGCGACATCGGCAAGGTGCCGCCGCATCCGCTTCCCGCCGAGACGCGCACGAAAGCCGCCGGGATCGGTCTGGTCGCCGTGGTCCTCATCGCGGTCGCCGCGCTGACCGGCCTCGTCACGACGAGCAACATGTCCGACATCGTCGTCGCCCTGACCATCATCGCGACGATCACCTACTTCGTCATCATGCTGTCGAGCAAGCAGATCACGCCGGTCGAGCGCAGCCGGGTGCTGTCGTTCATCCCGATGTTCATCGCGAGCGCGGTGTTCTGGTCGCTCTTCCAGCAGCAGTTCACGATGGTCGCCGTCTACGCCGACACACGCCTGGACCGCGATCTGTTCGGGTGGGAGTTCCCGCCGTCCTGGGTGCAGTCGATCAACCCGGTCTTCATCATCCTGTTCGCGGGTGTCTTCGCCGCCGTGTGGACCAAACTCGGACCGCGTCAGCCCTCGTCGCCCATCAAGTTCGCCGCGGGCACGATCATCATGGGTATCGCCTTCCTGTGCTTCATCCCCATGGCCGGTGGCGGCCCCAACAGCGCTCCGCTGCTCGGACTGGTCTTCATCCTGCTGCTGTTCACCTTCGCCGAGCTGTTCCTGTCCCCCGTCGGACTGTCGCTGTCGACGAAGCTCGCACCGAAGAACTTCCACACCCAGATGGTCGCGTTGTTCTACCTGTCCGTCGCATGCGGCACGGCCATGGCCGGCACCCTTGCCGGGTTCTACGACGAGAACAACGAGGTGCCGTACTACCTGTGGATCGGTGGAGCGTCGATCGCAGTGGGCGTCGTGCTGGCCCTGTTCGCGCCGCGCATCAAGAAGCTCATGCACGGCGTGCAGTGACACCGCTGCACAGAGCGCTGCACAGAGACACCGCTCAGCGGAGAGCGAGCCATACCGCCAACCCGAACCCTGCAAGCGCGACACCCACGCGCAGCAGGTTCGGGGGTATGCGCCGCACGAGCGGCGGACCGCAGTAGCCACCGGCGAACGCGCCGACGGCCATCGCGGCCGCCGCACCCCAGTGCACGGGTCCGAAGACGGCGAACCCGATCGCCGCGACCAGGTTGGCGACGCCGAGCAGGTAGCTCTTGAGGATGCTCGCGCGCCAAATCTGCTCGGACGTGCAGATCAGCACCAGCGCGTAGAAGACGACGCCGGCGCCGGCACCGAAGTATCCGCCGTAGACCGCGACGACGAAGACCGCCACGGAGAACACCCGCGGCAGGTCGCGGCCGCCGGCCAGAGTGCGGATGCGTGGCTGGAGCAGCAGCGCGAGAGCGGCGAGCGCGACGAATCCCGGAACGATCGCTTCGAACGAGTCGGGCGGGGCGACGAGCAGGACGGCCGCCCCCACCACACCGCCGAGCGCGGCGTAGAGCGTCCACCACCACACGCGGGGGCCGGTGTCGACGACCTCCCGCGTCGAGTTCGTCAACGCCCCGACACCGACACCGACCATCGCAACGGTGTTGGTGACGTTCGCCGCGACCGGCGGGAGGCCGACGGCGAGCAACGCCGGATACGAGACGATCGACGCCAGGCCGGTGACGAACCCGACGACACCCGCGAAGAATCCGGCAACCACGAGCAGTGCCAGGTCGAGGACGGTCACGATCGCTCAACGTACCCGTCCACCGTGGACCGGCCCCCGGCGGATCAGTGCGCCATCGACCGGCCTCGCGGTCAGTGCGCCATCGACCGACCTCCGGCGGTCACTCCCCGAGCAGGGGTTCTCCGAGCTTGCGCAGGAAGGTGTCGGCCATCTTGATCGCGCGGTCGCCGCCGTCGGCATCGGCGACGAAGACCGCGAAGGCCAGGTCGCCGGTGTAGCCGAAGAACCAGCGGTCCTTGCCGCTCGCTGCGGCGATACCCGCGAGGCCGGCGTGTCCGCGGAGGAAGGACGCCGGGCCGTTCTGCACGTTGTCGGTCATCATGCCGCGCAGGGCGTCGATCACCGAGCCGGGCAGCGCCTCGGGGGCGTCGTGGACGACCGTCTCCTGGCCCTGCACGATCGTCGGGACGGCGGCACTGCCCCGTGCGACCGAAGCTGCCAGCACCGCGGCGCCGAGCGGCGTGATCAGGTTCTCGTCGGAGTCCGATCCAGCGAACTGGACCACTCCGGAGCGGTTGTGCCCGATCTGCGAGGTCTCGAACTCGAAGCCCGGCACGTCGTAGTCGACGCCGAGGCCGAGGCGACGGGCGGTCGAGGCGACGTCATCGGATCCCACGTCGTTCGGATCGACGCCGCGCTCGAGGCCGGCCGCGAGCCGGACCGGATCGAGAACGCCGCCGGCCGGGTAGAGACCGTGGGTGATGACGGGACCGAGTTCCATGGCCCAGTTGTTGACGTCGGCGGCGAGGATGCCACCGGTCGAGGGCTGGATGGCGACCACCGCGGCCGGGGTACCTGCGGTGACGACCGCTTCCTTCGCGGCGAGCTGCACCTGGGAGTCGACGGTCGCCTGCAGGTCCGGAGGCGGCGGGCCCTGGAAGCCCGCCACCTGGATCGGGCCCTCCTCGGGATCCTCGAGGGTGACCGCCCAGCCTGCCGTCCGGTCGCGTTCGAGCTGCCAGGCCGAGCGCAGCGAGTCGAGCAGCGGCGTGGAGATCCGCCGATCGGCGCTGATCAGGGTGGGTGTCGTGAGCACCTCGACCCCGGGGATCGACACGATGCCGTCCTCGAGGAACTGGTAGTCCTGGTCGCGGAGCTTGACCGCGGTGATCCGGTTTCCGGGGTTCTCCGCCATCCGCTCCTGCATCAGCTGGGCGGTGATGACGGGCGCGACCGGCTCGAGAACCGCCGCGAGACGAGTGGTGGTGTCGACGGGGTCGGGCATCGCCGCCGGGTCGAGCACCACGGCGTTGATGGTCTGTTCCTCCATGAGGAGGCGGCCCGTGCGGTCGAAGATCTTCGGCGGCGCGGCGTCGGTGCGCACGTGGTGGACGGTGCGTCCGCCGGACAGGTCGGGGACGACGACCTCCGGGTCCCAGGACACACGCCAGCCGACGGCGAGTTTCCGCACCGAACCGGTGACCTGATAGGACCAGTCCTTGCCCTCACCGAAATTCCAGCCGGCGGAGAGCGTGAAGTATCCCGAGTCGTCGTTGAGTTCGACCAGCTGGGTGACGTCGTAGTCGACGGTGCCGTCGGACAGACCGTCGTACATCTGCGAGATCGTTTCCTCCGCCGCGTTCGGGTAGGAGGTCAGGGCCGCCGCTGCGCCCGCATCACGATCGTCGAGGGCGGCAACGAAGTCGTCGACGAGGCGTTGCGCCTCGCTTCGAGAATCCGAGAACACAACCGTCGTCAGAGCGACGACAGCCACGACGAGGCACACGGCCAGCGCGACGATGCGCCCCCACTTCCCCCGCCAATCACGAAATCTCATATGTAACAACCTTCACTTCAGTCACACGAGATACCAGCACGCGTTGTGCACGAACACATCACAATTGCGCCACGCGTCCTACCCCCTCAGCCATCGCCCCGCCGCCTCGACGGCAGGGGCCGAGCCGTCCGCCCCCGACACGAACACCGCAAAGGCAAGATTATCCTGTGATCCGATAAACCAGCCGTGCGCCCCGACGTTGTCACCGTACTCCGCCGTCCCCGTCTTCCCCGCCAGATCGGGAATGTCGCGCAACGTGCCGGCTGTACCCTCGATCACAGTCTCGCGCATCATCTCTCGCAGTGCCGCGAGCACGTTCTCGGGCATCGGTTCGGCCTCCCGATCCGCGGTCGCCGGCTGCCCCTCCACGATCGTCGGAACCGGCGTGCGGCCGTTCGCCGCCGAGGCTGCGACCAGCGCCATCCCGAACGGCGACGCCGTCACCTGCCCCTGTCCGATCGCTGCCTCCACGCGGGCAGCATCGGTGTCGGCGACCGGCACGTCACCCGTGACCGTGACGAGACCGGGCGTGACGTAATCGATGCCGATACCGAAGCGTTCCGCAGTGGCGCGCAGGGCGTCGGGCGGCAGGTCCAGAGCGAGCTGCCCCATCGTCGTATTGCACGAGAACGCGAACGCGGTGTGCAGCGGCACCGGGCCGAGATCGAAGTTCTCGTCGTTGGGGATCGTGCGCGAACCGATCGAGGCAACGCCAGGGCACGGCAGCACGGTGTCGGGTTCGGCGAGCCCGGCATCGAGCGCCGCCGCGGTCGTCACCACCTTGAACGTCGATCCCGGCGGGTAGAGACCGGTCGCGGCGATCGGCCCCTCGGCGTCGGCCGCGTCGTTCTGGGCCATCGTGCGGATCGCGCCCGTCGAGGGTTCGATCCCGACGATCACGGCGGGCGTGTCGAAACCCGCGAGGACCTCCTCGGCCCGTCGCTGCAGGTCGAGGTCGATCGTGGTGGTCAGGTCGGGTGCCTCCGGTCCCGCTTCGCCGGCGACCTGGCTCGTCGTGCCGTCCGCCGCGACCCGCCGGATCACCCAGCCGGCCGAGGCGTCCTGCCCCTCCTGCCAGAGTTCGGCGAGACCGGACCACACGGGCGAGGCGAGATCGCGCTCGGTGGTGAGCAGACGGGTCTGCGGCACGAGCGTCACGCCGGGCAGCGCGGCAAGGCGATCCTCGATCGGCGCGAG
Organism: Rhodococcus sp. C26F; assembly: GCF_053345925.1. Taxonomy (NCBI): domain Bacteria; kingdom Bacillati; phylum Actinomycetota; class Actinomycetes; order Mycobacteriales; family Nocardiaceae; genus Rhodococcus; species Rhodococcus sp. C26F. The sequence continues at coordinate 100,084 of NZ_JBKFBA010000010.1, read as the reverse complement.
GTCCTCCTCACGCAACGTGATCACACCCGCAGTACCGCCGGCGGCCGCCGCGACCTGCTCGGCGAGGCTCTCCGCCGTGATGGTCGGGACGACCGTGGCCAGCACGGGAGCGACCGCGGCGGGAGCGGCGGTGGCATCGAGGTTCACGACGGTGACGACCTGCTCCCCCATGAGCGGCTGCCCGGCCCGGTCGAAGATCGTCGGCGGGGCGCCGACGATGGTCAGGTACTCCAGCGACGCGCCGCCCGCCAGTTCCGGCGACAGCACCGTGGGATCCCAGCGGACCCGCCACGCGTCGGCCTCCGGGTCCTCCGTCGCGCTGCCGGTGGTGCGGTACGACCAGTCGCGGCCCTCCCCGAAGGTCCACGTCACGTCGAGGTCGAAGGTGTCGCCGTCGCCCGTCCCCGCGACACTCACGGTGGGATCGTCGTGGCCGAGCCCGGCGAAGAGGGCGTCGATCGCGGACTCCGCTGCCACCGGATCGGTGGTCAACGCCGCCGCGCCGGAGACGTCGCCGGCGTCGAGAGCGGCAGCGAACTCCTCCGCGATCGTCTCGGGCTGATCGGGGCCGGTCGCACACGCCGACAGCGACAGCACCGTGGCTGCCGCGACACCCATACCAATCAGTCGGATCCGCACGGTCCCGATCATGCCTGCACTTTCGAGCCCGTGCCTGTTACCGCAGGTAGGAGTCGGGGTGAAATATTCGGTTGCATCCCGGACGGTGCGGTATCACCATGATGTTCGCATCCCGTACCCGTCGATCGGAGAAGTCCGTTGCTCCTGTGAGAGGTCCCGTCCCCGCGCACTCGCGCAACCGACCCTCACCCTTCGGGAGCCATCATGTCTTCATCCGGTATCACGCTGTCCGCACTCTCCTACGTCCATCCGGACGGCACCGTCGCCGTGCAGGATCTCGATGCCGTCGTCCCGGCCGGGCGGATCGGCCTGGTGGGCCGCAACGGAAGTGGGAAGACCACCCTGCTCCGGCTCATCGCGGGTGAACTCCGCCCGACCTCCGGTTCGTCGACGGTGCGCGGACGGGTCGCCTACCTCCCTCAGGACGTGACCCTCGATCCGACGGTGCCGGTCGATTCCGTCCTCGGCATCGGAGAGATCCGGAAATCGCTGCGCCGCATCGAATCCGGATCGTTCGACGATCGGGACTTCGAGGTCGTCGCCGACCGCTGGGACATCGAGGACCGCGCCCTCGCGCTCATGCACCGCGTCGGCCTCGACCGGATCCTGCACGACGCCGGGGATTTCGATCGCACCGTCGGGCAGCTCTCCGGCGGGGAGACCGTGCTGCTCGCCTTCACCGCACGCCTGCTCGACGAGCCCGACGTGCTGCTGCTCGACGAGCCGACGAACAATCTCGACGCCGACGGTCGTGCGCGCCTGCAGGATGCGCTCGACCGATTCCCCGGCACGGTGCTCGTCGCCGGGCACGACCGGGAACTGCTCGACCGCACGGACTCGATCGCCGAACTGCGCAACGGCGCGTTGCGCCTGTTCGGCGGCGGATTCGGCGAGTACGAACGGATCGTCGCGGAGGAACAGGAGGCGGCGCGGGCAGCGGTGCGGGACGCCCGCAACGACGTGCGACGCCAGGCACGCGAACTGGCGGCGGCGCACGTCACGATCGCCCGACGGCAACGCTACGGGCAGAAGATGTACGAGCAGAAGCGCGAACCCAAGATCGTCATGGGAGCGCGCAAACGGCAGGCGCAGGAATCCGCCGGGCGTTTCCGCCGCGAGCACGAGGAGGATCTGACCACGGCACGGGAGAACCTGGACCGCGCGAAGGACGCGGTGCGCGACGATCCGGAGATCCGCATCGACCTGCCCGGGACCGCGGTTCCGCCCGGCCGGCGGGTGGCGGACGCCCCGCTCGAGATCGTCGGGCCGGAACGGATCGCGCTGCGCGGGCCCAACGGGTCGGGGAAGACGACCCTGCTGCATCGCATCGTCGAAGCGGAACCCCATGTTCCCTTCGCGTTGCTCCCGCAGCGCCTCGACATCTTCGACGACGATCGTTCGATCGTGGAGAACGCCGAGGATCGGGCGCCGCACCTGACTCCGCAGCAGGTGCGGGCACGTCTGGCCCGCTTCCTGTTCCGCGGCCGTCACGCCGAGGTCGCCGTGGGAGCACTGTCGGGCGGGGAACGACTGCGGGCCGCGCTCGCGATCGTGCTCGCGGCCGATCCCGCTCCGCAGTTGCTGCTGTTGGACGAGCCCACCAACAACCTCGACCTGGCCGGTCTCGCGCACCTGATCCAGGCCCTGCGTGCCTACAACGGTGCGCTCGTGGTGGTCTCGCACGACGAACGATTCCTCGAGGAGGTGATGGTGGATCGGTCGGTCGAACTCGAAAGATGAGCCGTTCGGAGATGTTCGGAGATACTGCTGGGATGAGCCACGCGACGAATCCCGCCGACGGCACCCGGATCCGGTTCACCACGGCAGGCCCCGAGGGGGCACCGGTCGTGCTGCTGGTCCACGGCAGTGCCCTGTCGTCGGCGGTGTGGCGGGCCTTCGGGTACGTGAAGGCGCTCGGCGGGGATTTCCGCCTGGTCATGCCCGATCTGCGTGGACACGGCCGTAGCGACACCCCGCACGACGAGGACGCGTATGCGATGGACGCGATCGTCGGGGATCTGCTCGCCGTCCTGGACGCGGTGGGAGCCGACCGGGTGCACTACGTCGGCTATTCGTTCGGCGCCCGTGCGGGACTCGCGCTCGCCGTCGCCGCTCCGGAGCGGCTGGCGAGCCTGACCCTGCTCGGCGGGAGCGCACGCCCCCAGCAGGGGTCGATGGACGCGATGTTCTTCCCCGGCACCGTCGACGTGCTCGAGCGCGAGGGCATGGACGGTTTCGTCCGTGCCTGGGAGAAGAGGCGTCGCACGCCGGTCGATCCCGCGACGCGGTCGGCCTTCCTGAAGAACGACGCGCAGGCTCTCGCCGCCTATTTCTGCCGGTCGGATCGGGAACCGGGAATCGGCGACGAGACCCTCGCCGGCATCGACGTGCCCGTGCTCGCCGTCGTCGGATCGGACGACCGCCTACGTGTGGAGGACACCCGCGCGTTGTCGCGCACCGTCCCCGGTGCGCGACTCGCGATCCTGCGCGGGGTGGACCATGCCGAGACGGTCTCGGCCGCACTGCCTGCGGTCGAGACCTTTCTCTCGGCACGCGCCGGTCGGAAACCGACCGACACGCTCTGATGCTCAGGCCGGGACGACGACCTGTTCCCGCGGTGTCATCGCCGGCACCGGCCGGGACTGCTGCGCCCTCCGGTGCGGTGCGACCACGGCCTTCTCCTGCGCAGCACGGGCCACCGCCTGCTGCCGGCCGGCTCCGGATGCCTCCGCGAGCAGCGCCGACACCGACCGCTTCATGACCTCGACGGCCTCGGGCACCGGCAAGCGCAGTACGTCCCGCAGCGACACCCAGGTGGGCCAGGTCGTCGACACACCCAGCAGGTTCTCGATGTGGGTGCGGACGGTGCCGTCGACGCCCTCGAACTGGTCGGAGAACAACGCCCTGATCTCGTATCGCGCCCGGTCGAGATAACGCACGCGGTTGCGCTGCAACTCGCGCGAGAACGGCGCGCGGATCTCGGACGACCGCGCGAACGGCGCGATGTATTCGAGCATCTCCGCCCGCTGCCTGCAGTAGGCGTCGATCCGGTCGTCGAGCGGCAGCGACGGATCGATCGGCTCGTAGGCGTCGTCCTGGCGCCGCATCAGTTCGGCGCCGGTGGCGGCGAACAACGTCTCGAGGTCGCCGAAGTGTCCCCACAACGATCGCAGGGACACCCCGGCCCGCGAGGCGATCTGCGCCCCTGTGGGTTTGAGCTCTCCCGCCCTGATGAGCGCGATATGAGCCTCTATGACGGCCTGCCGGGTGCGCTCTGCGCGAGCGCTCCTGCCGTCCGTCGTGACCGACGGCTTTTCGCCGTCCCTTCGTTCCGCGTACATCGCTCCCCCGATTTCCGCTCGGATTCCCCTCCGGACCGGTCACTCCCCTCGTCGGTGACCGGCATAACTTTTCTCATGGCGAACAATAGTCGACACAGCGGGGGAATTGTCATCCCCCCCTCTGGAAATTGTCCCTTTTGCGAATTTAGAGCGGCTGTATGCAGGGCTTACTGTGCGAGCAATCCCTTCGCGATATGTGTTACTTGAATTTCGTTACTACCGGCGTAGATCATCAACGATTTCGCATCCCGGGCGAGTTGTTCGACGCGATATTCGGCCATGTATCCGTTTCCTCCGAACAGCTGCACGGCCTCCATCGCCACCTCGGTCGCCGCCCGCGACGAGTACAGCTTCATCGCCGACGCCTCCGACAGGCTCACCGGTTTCCCCGCCTGCGCGCGCTCGATCGCACTGAAGACCATGTTGCGGACGTTCACCCGCGCGATCTCCATCTCGGCGAGCTTGAGCTGGATCAACTGAAACTCGGCGATCTCCTTGCCCCACAGCTTCCGGGACTTCGCGTACTCGGTGCACAGCTTCAGGCACTGCTCGATGATGCCCAGGGACAGATAGGCGATGCCGATCCGTTCGGTGGCGAAGGATTCGCGCGCACTGTCCTTGCCGTCGCTGCGACCGCCGTCCTCGGTCTCCCCGAGCAGCCGGTCGCGGGTCAGGCGCACGTTGTCGAAGAACAACTCGCCCGTCGGCGAGGAGTTCATGCCCATCTTCTTGAACGGTGGGCTCTGGGTGAGCCCCTCCATGCCCTTGTCCAGCACGAATGCGAGCACCTTGCGGTCGCGGCGATCCACCGAAGGATCCCCCTCGTCGAGCTTCGCGTACACGATGATCACGTCGGCGTACGGGCCGTTGGTGATGAAGGTCTTCTGCCCGTTGAGGATGTAGTCCTCCCCGTCGCGGCGCACCGTCGTCTTCATCCCGCCGAACGCATCGGAACCCGAATCGGGTTCGGTGATCGCCCACGCACCGACTTTCTCGAAGGTCACCAGCTCGGGCAGCCACCGCTTCTTCTGCGCGAGGGTGCCGCGGCTGCGGATCGTGCCCGCCGTCAGGCCCAGGCTGACGCCCAGCGAGGCGATGAGCCCGAGACTCACCCCGGCGATCTCGATGTTGAGCAACGCCGCCATCCCCGGCGACCCGCCGGTACCCCCGGACGATCCCGAAGGCTTCTCTCCGCGTTCCTCTTTCGCGAGGGCACGTTCGAGCGACTCGCGGGCCATCTCGTCGATGCCGAAAGTCGCGTACAACTTCCGGATGATGTCGTACGGCGGCAATTCTCCCGACTCGAGACTGTCGACGTGCGGACGGATTTCCTTCTCGATGAATCCGCGAAGTGCGTCGCGGAACATGAGGTCTGTGTCGGACCACTCGTACATGCACCGAACATAGAACAGGTGTCGATTCCGTCCCGCTGTTTCGTCCCACTGGGCAACCGAAAACGCTCCACGTACAGCGTGCCGGTACTAGCCTTCGCCGCAGAGCACTCCGTCGGCGAGAGGGACATCGGAGATGGTCGATTCGAGTGGGTTTGCCGGCACGGACGTCCTCGCCCTGCACATGGGCGACGGCCTGATCGCCGACCGCGCGTCCGCGTGGTTCTTCGTCATCGCCGTGATCGGGGTCAGCATCGCCGCCTGGTACGCACGCAGCGACCTGAACAAGAGGTCGGTGCCCACGGCGGCGGCGGTCTGCGCCCTGTTGTTCGCCCTGCAGGTGGTCGACGTTCCGGTGCTGCCGGACGTGAGCGGCCACGTCGTGGGCGGCGCGCTCGCGGCGATCCTGCTCGGCCCGTTCGTGGGTGCGGTCGCATTGACGATCGTCCTCGTGGTGCAGGCCTTCGTCTTCGCCGACGGCGGCCTGTCGGCGCTGGGCGCCAACGTCACGAACATGGTGCTCGTCGCCATCGCCGCCGGTTTCCTCACCGCGACGGCACTGCGCGCCCTGTGCGAACACCACGGTGTGCGGCGGTTCGTCATGCTCGGCCTGGTCTCGTTCGTCGGTGGGTTCGTCTCGGTCCTCGCGGCCGTGACGGGTTTCGTCGTCGAGTACGCCCTCGGCGGTACCTATGCGGTGCCGGTGTCGAACATCGGATTCCTCTACGCGACGCACATTCCCGTCGGGCTGGTCGAGGGTGTGGTGACGGCCGCCGTCGTGCTCGCCGTCGCGCGGGTCTCGCCGGAGTCCGTCCATCTCACGCGACTGCCGGTCAATCCTCTCGACGCGACCACGTCTCCGCCCCCGCCTCCGCGTCCGCGCGCTCGCGGGACGCTGTTCATCGGCCTGGCATTCACCTCGCTCGTGGTCGCGGGGATCGTCGCGCCGCTCGCCGTCGACACCTCCGGTGCTCTCGAGGTGGCCACCACGCGGGGCTGTGAGATCGACTCGCTCGCCGAGGATCTCACGGGCGACTGCATGGCGCGGGACGTCGAGGAACACCGGCTCGCCGACAGCGCACTGGCCGACTACACGATCGACGACCGCCCCGGTTCGACGGGCGTGGCCGCGGTGCTGGGCACGCTCGGCACCTTCGTCCTGGCCAGCGTGTGTTTCCGCGCTCTCGTGCCGCGGCCGGCGAACACCACCGCCGAGCAACGCACCCAGCAGCGGAGCAGCTCGGCGGGCTGAGTCCGCAGGCCGCCGCGGTGGTGCGATCAGACGGACAGGTGGGCCTCGATGGTCGCCGCGGCCATGTCGCGACCGAACCGGATGGGCTCGACCGAGTGCTCGAACTTGCTGCCCGACAGGGCACCGTCGTAGATCAGCTGCACGCGCCGTGCCACGGCCTCGGGCCCGGACACCCCGGCAAGATCGAGCAGTTCGACGAGCGTCGAGTTCAGCCATTCCCGGTGCGCGAGTACCGGTTCGAGTGGTTCCTGCGGGAACTCAGTCGCAGCGTTGGCGTACTGGCATCCCCGGAAGTTCTTCTTCGGCGCCGACTGCATCGCGAGATCGAAGAAGGTGAGGATCTTCGTGATCGGATCGTCGAGCGGTTCGACAGCGGCGTGCCACCGCTGCCGGTCGCGCTGGTCGAGGTCGTCCAGATAGGCGAGCACCAGTGCGTCTTTCGACCCGTACGACGAGTAGAGGCTCGCGCGGGCGACGCCGGCCTCGGCGAGGATGCGGTCGATGCCCACCGCACGGATGCCGTGCTCGGCGAAGAGCGCGCTCGCGGTGTCGAGCAGGCGTGTGGCGGGTGAGGGCTTGGACGGTGATCCCTCGGCTTTCCCCTTCGGACCGGCCGCGCCCTTCGGAGTGCCGGTCGATTCACTCTCGACGAACGTACGCACGTGCCCAGCGTAACGGACAGGGCGCGATAGACAGACCGTTCTATTCACAGTACGGTGGAGCACGTGACACACAGCCTTCTGACTCGCCGCCTGCACGTGGATCTCGTGCGGGTGTCGACTGCTGCGTGTTGTCGCTCCTCTCTCTGACCGGCCTCGTCTGCGTGCGCCGCATGCCGTAGTCGCCCCGTCCGAAGACGAAACGGCGCCCCGTCGTGCCCGGACCGGTCACAGTTCCAACCCGCTTTCCCGGAAGGTGACCCCATGTCGCTGTATCTCTACGAACTCGTCCCCACCGAAGGCCAGGCCGAGGCTGCCATCAAGGCCTTCGACGATGCTGTCGTCGCTGCCGGCGGCGAACTGATCGAATCGCAGGTCACCACCGGTGGCACGCGTGTCTTCGCGATCGCCGAGTTCGACGCGTGCCGCCCCGCGCAGCTCGAGTCGGCCTCCCTCGATGTCGCCGAGATCGTCGGCCCGAACGAGGTCCGTCTCGTCGGCGCCGAGCTCGACCAGATCAAGGCCACCCGCCCCGAGGCCGGTTACCTCGTCGAGTGGGACATCCCCGACACGATCGACATGGAGACCTACCTCGCGCGCAAGAAGGCGAACTCGCCGAAGTACGCCGACGTCCCCGAGGTGAGCTTCCTGCGCACCTACGTCCGCGAGGACATGGACAAGTGCCTGTGCTTCTACAACGCCCCCGACGAGGCCGCCGTCGTGCGTGCCCGCGAGGTCGTCAGCACGCCCATCGACCGTCTCCACTCCCTCGAAGGATGATCATCCGATGACCGCGGCCATTGACGGGACGAGCGAGCAACAGCGCGCGGCGATCGCAGAATTCGTACGCGATCGCGCCGCTGCTCTCGATCGCGGAGAAACCGACATCCGCACCGACATCGCCCGCACCGGCGAGCTCGGCCTGCTCCGCAAGGGGCTGGACGGGGAGTGTCTCTCCGAGATGGTCGCGGTCATCGACGAGGTCGCCGGCGAATCGCTCGCCGTCGGCTTCTCGCTGTGGGCGCAGCGCATGGCGCTCGAATACATCGACCGCGCACCGCAGTTCCTGCGCGATCGCTACCGGGACGACCTCGCGTCCGGCCGCACGATCGGCGTCACCGCCATGGCCGCGGCCCTCAAGCATCTCGCCGGTCTCGGCGAACTGCCCCTCGTCGCCGAACGGACCGACGACGGCATCACCGTCACCGGCCCGATCCACTGGGCGTCCAACGTCTTTCCCGACTCGGTGATCGTCTTTCCGGCCCGCACCGCCGACGGCGATCGTCTCGTCGCCGTCGTCCGCGCCGATGCCGAGGGCATCACCATCGCGGATTCACCCGAACTGCTCGCGCTGGGTGCCACGTCGTCGACCTCGCTGAAGTTCGACGGTGTGCGGATCCCGCAGTCGCACATCCTCACCGAGGATCTCGCGAACTTCTGCGGTTCGATCCGACCCACCTTCATGATGTTGCAGACCTCGTTCTGCGTCGGCATCGCACGCGCATCGCTCACCGAGGCGGCCGGCCGCCTGCACGGACTCGGCGAGCAGTTCACCGGTGAGTACGAAGAACTTTCGGCGCGCTACGAGTCGCTGCGCGAACGGCTGTACCGCTTCGCCACCGATCCCACCTCGATCGCTCCCGCGGAGTTCATCCGTCTGCGTCTCGACGGTTCGGTCGTGGCGGTCGCCGCGACCCGCCTCGAGGCGACGCTGCGCGGTGGTGCCGGATACGCGACGGCCAGCGCCACCAACCGCCGGTTCCGTGAGGCGGCCTTCCTGCCCATTCAATCGCCGTCGGAAGGACAGCTTCGGTGGGAACTGTCGCAGTACGAATAACGAACGGATACAAGAGTTTCGCCGGTCGCCGTAGCCCGGTCCTCCAAGGGGTGGACCTGGATATCGCGACCGGCGAGTTCCTGGTCGTGCTCGGCAGCAGCGGTAGCGGCAAGTCGACGCTGCTGCGGATCGTCGCGGGTCTCGATCACCTCGATCGCGGTTCCGTCGACTGGCCCGACACCGAGGGCGACAACCGTCCGCACACCGGAATGGTCTTCCAGCAGCCCTTCCTGATGCCGTGGCTCACCGTGCGCGAGAACATCGCCTTCGGGGGACGTTTCGCCGCGCATCGCGAGCGGTTCGACACCGCCTACGCCGATTCGCTCCTCGAGCGTTTCGGCCTCTCCGCGCTCGCCGGCTACTACCCCGACCAACTGTCCGGTGGTCAGGCCCAGCGCATCGCCGTCATCCGCGCCGTCGCGGTGCGTCCGCGACTGCTGCTGCTCGACGAACCGTTCAGCGCCCTCGACCCGGCCACCCGTTCCGATCTGCGGTCGTGGCTCGGCGAACTCGCGCGCGATCTCGGTTTCACCACGGTCCTCGTCACCCACGACATCGACGAGGCGCTCGAACTCGCCGACCGCATCGCACTGTTCGGGAGTTCGGGCGTGGTGCAGCAGGAATGGACGCTCGGCGGCATGTCGGCGCTCGACCGCGACGCTCTCCGTCCGGCCATCCTGGCGCACTACCGCGATTCGTCGCTGTCCGCGACATGACCGATTCGGGCCTGTTCAGCCGTCGCACCCTTGTGCGCGGTGCGCTCGGCCTCGCGGCTGCCGGTGGTATCGCCGGCACGATCGACCTCGCGCGCACAGCGACCACCGACCGCGCCAATCGCACGGGGCAGTTGCGCATCGGCTACCTGCCGATCACCGATGCCGCGCCGCTGCTCGTCGCGCACGGGTCGAGCCTGTATCCCACCGGCGTCGTCGATTCCGCGAAGCCGGTGCTCTTCCGAAGCTGGGCGTCGCTGGCGGAGGCCTTCATCAGCCGACGCGTCGACGTCGTGCACCTGCTCATGCCCATGGCCGTCCAGTTGCGGTACAGCCTCGGCAGCTCCGTGCGGATCCTCGGCTGGAACCACACCAACGGCTCGGCACTGACGGTCGCCCCGCACATCACCGACCTGAGCGATCTCGCCGGGCAGACGGTGGCGATCCCGTTCTGGTGGTCGATCCACAACATCGCCCTGCAGCAGCTGTTGCGGGCGCACGGGCTGACACCGGTCGTGCGGGAGGCGCCGTCGAAGTCCGCCCGCACCGTGGGTCTCGTCGTGATGGGTCCGTCCGACATGATCCCGGCCCTGGCGAACGGCTCGATCGCCGCGTTCACCGTCGCCGATCCGTTCAACGCCGCCGCGGAGGTTCGCGGGGTGGGGCGGATCCACCGCTTCCTCGGTGATGTGTGGCGCGACCACGCGTGCTGCGCCCTGCTCGTGCACGAGGACCTGATCGAACGCGACCCCGTCGCCGTACAGTCCCTCACCGACTCGGTGGTCTCCGCCCAGTTGCAGATCGGCGCCGACCGTCAGGCGGCGGCCGCGATGCTGTCCGCCGGATACCTGCCGCAGCCGTTGCCCGCGATCACGAAGGCGCTGACCTATCCCGATCGCGAGGCCGGCACGGTGCACCCGCAGTGGCAACCGCAGCGCATCGGCTACCAGCCGTTCCCTTTCCCGACCTTCACCTCGGCGCTGATCGAGGCGATGCACGACACCGTCGTCGACGGCGACACGCGGTTCCTCTCGCGCCTCGACCCTGCGACCGTGCACGACGACCTCGTCGACGACCGGTTCGTCCGCACGTCCCTCACCCGCGTCGACGGCACCGATGCCTTCGGCCTTCCCGCCGATCTCACCCGCACAGAGGAGGTCGATCCTTCGTGAGCGCCCCGACCAGCACGGCGCCGGAGACGGCCCGCACCGCCCGGCAGTTGCCTCTCGTCCCCCAGGCCGTCGCCATCGTCATCGCCGTGGCTTTGTGGTGGCTCGTGACGACGGTGCTCGTCGCGCCGGATTCGCTCGTGCGGGACTTCGCCCCGCAGTACGTCTTCCCGGCGATCGTCGACCTGTTCGCACGTGGTGTCCTGCTGCCCGACACCCTCGCAAGCCTGTGGCGGTTGCTGGTGGGTCTGCTGATCGCCGCGACGCTCGGCATCCCGCTCGGGTTGTTGATCGGACTCAATCCGCTGGTCGAGCGCGCGACGATGCCCATCATGCAGTTCCTGCGGATGATCTCGCCGCTGTCCTGGGCACCGATCGCCGTGGCGCTGTTCGGCATCGGGCACCAGCCTGTCTTCTTCCTCATCGCCGCCGCCGCGATCTGGCCGATCGTCATCAACACGGCTGCCGGTGTGCACGGCATCGACCAGGGCTATCTGATGGTGGCCCGCTCGTTCGGCGCGACACGACTCGAACTGCTCACCACCGTCGTCCTGCCGGCCATCCGCGCGCAGGTGCAGACCGGTCTGCGGGTCGGTCTCGGTATCGCGTGGGTCGTGCTCGTGCCCGCCGAGATGCTCGGTGTGCGATCGGGTCTCGGCTACCAGATCCTCAACGCCCGCGACCAGCTCGCCTACGACCAGGTCATGGCCGTGATCGTCGTGATCGGTTTCCTCGGGTTCTGGCTCGACTGGGCGGCGCGGCACCTGCTGCGCGAACGTCGTAAGCCGGTGAGCGTCGAGGAAGCCGACCGCCCGCTCTGACCTGCGATCAGGATTCGATCGGGGTCAGCACGAAGACGGGGAGCACCCGGTCGGTGCGCTTCGCGTACAGCGCGTAGTTCGGCCACGTCTGCAGCAGCACCTGCCACAGCCGCTCGCGCTCGTCGCCCTCCGCGATCCGCACCGACACCGCGTACTCGTGCCCGTCGTACAGCACTTCGGCCCGATCGGTCGCGCGCAGGTTGACGGCCCAGGACGGCGTCTTCGGATGCCCCCAGTTCGAGCCCACCACGAGCCATCCCCCCTCGTGCGGCACACACAGCAGCGGCGTGGACCGCGGCTCACCGGACTTACGGCCCTTCACGGTGAGCACGAGCGACGGCAGCCCCGCGATCGCGAGCAGGGTGATCTTGCCCCGCGTGAGGCGTTGGATGGCCTTGTCCACCGAGATGATCGGCCGTGAATACCGCGGTAACCACGGCAACGCTCCGATACGGACGGCAACCGGTCGGAGCGGATTCATGCGGCTATCTCCCCCAGGCTGCCAGCAGCGTTCGGGCTGCAGCGACGACGGCCAGCGGCTGATCGATCATCGGATGATGACCCGAGGCCGGAAGGTCGATCAGTAACGCTTCGGAGCCCAGATTATCGACGATCCGCCCGTAGAGCGCGTCATCGATGATGCCGCGTTCGCAGCGGAAGTAGGCGACGGCGCATCCCGGGTTCATCACCTCGAGGCTACGGCGCCCCTCGCGGCCCATGCGGAGATTGTCGAATTTCCACGACCATCCCCCGTCGACCTGCTTCAGCGCCCCGCGGGCAATGTGCTCGAGCACGTAGGGTTCGGCGTCGTCCTGCGGCGGCACGAGACGGAACCGCGCGACGGCGTCCTCCACCGCGGCGTACACCCTCGGCGGCCTCGCGCTCGCGACGGCCTTCGCACGCATCTCGAGTTCCTCGGGCGTCATGTCGCGGATCGGCGAGTCGATGATCACCACGCCCGTGAGCCTGTCGCCGTGCAGGTGCGAGGCCGCGAACGACACGATCCCGCCCATACTGTGGCCGATGAGGACCGGCGGACCGCTGATACCGCCGGCCCGGGCCGCGGCGAGGACTTCCTCGGCCCACGCTTCCAGGGTGTAGTGCTCGCGATGGTCGCTGTCGCCATGACCGCTCAGGTCGAGCGCGACGACGCGACGTCCGGCGGCGAGCTGCGGGCCGATGTGGTCCCACCACCCCGAATGCGCCATACCGCCGTGGACCAGCACGACGCCCGGCAGACCGGATTCGCCCCACGCCCGGTAGGCGATGGTCGCACCGGCTGCCTCGACCTTTCCGGTCTCGACGGGTGCGGCCAGGGCGTCGACGAACCACCGTGGAGCAGATCCGTTATTGCTCATCATCCGAACTTATGTCAGATGTGACGAGCGCCAACATCCGGGCCATCAGTTCGATCCGTCGCACGTCGAATTCCGGCTGCGGATGCACCGTTGACGCCAGTGCTTCGCCGTCGAACATGTGCACGAGCGACAGCAGCAGGGTGTCGAAGACGTCGGACGGGAACCGGGCCGCGACCGGCAGGGACCTGCCGAAATCGACGATCTGGGCGTGGTAGCGCTCGGCCATCGGCGCGAGATGCTCCCGCAATGCCGGGTCGGTGCGCGCCGCGCCGAGCAGTTCGTACCATGCGGCGTTCATCGGGGCCCGGCAGGCGGTGCGCAGCAGTTCGAGGCACACCCGCAGCGACTCGGAGATGTCCGCGTGCTCGTCACCGAGCGCCGCAAGGCCGGCCTCGAAGTTGGCGAACTGGCGTTCGCGGACGGCGTCGGCCGCCGCGATCATCAGGTCGAGTCGCGTCGGGAAGTGCCGGAACACTCCACCCGACGACACCCCCGAGCGCCGGCACACCTCACCGATCGTGGTCGCGGTGTAGCCGAGTTCGGAGAGGGAGGTGATGGTCGCGTCGAGGATGCGACCGATCGTCTCCTCCCTGCGCTCCTGCTGGGTGCGGCGAACTGCGGGTGCACTCACGCGACGGGCTCACCCGCCGGGGTGCGGATCGGCGCAGGTCCGCGCTCCTCCACTCCGGCGCGAAGGAACCGGCCGGTGCCGACGGTGTGTCCGTAGCCGGGCACGAACTCGCCGTCGCGGTAGACCACCCGGCCGGCGACCGCCGTCGCCGTCACCGCGCGATCGTTGCGGTTGACCATGCGGCGGATTCCGCCGAACTCCTCGAGCGGAGCCTCGTGGTAGGCGTCGACATCGGCGTTCAGCCCGGCAGGATCGACGACGACGAAGTCGGCGCGGTCGCCCACCCGCAGGTGGCCGGCGTCGATTCCGTAGAAGTCACCGAGTTCGCCGGTGAGCTTGTGGACGGCCTCGGGCAGCGTGAGGAACGGCTTACCCGCCTTCTCGGCGTCGTGGACGCGGCGGAGCAGGCAGATCGCGAAGTTGTAGAAGGCCATGTTCCGCAGGTGGGCGCCGGCGTCCGAGAATCCCACGGTGACGCCGGGGGTGCGGATGAGCCGGTCGGCGACCTTGCTGCGGTCGTTGGCGATCACGGTGTGCCACCGAAACTTCCGGCCGTGCTCGACGACGAGGTCGAGGAAGGTGTCGACCGGGTGCAGTTTCCTCTCGCGCGCGACGTCGCCGATCGACCGGCCGATGAGCGAGGCGTCGGGGCATTCGACGATCCGGGTGTCGTCGAAGTCGCGGTGCCACACGCGGGGTGAGAACTTCTTCTCGAAGTCCTGCCGGAACCAGCGACGGTAGGCCTCGTCGCGCAGCAGGTCGTTGCGGACGAGTTCGTCCTGCAGATGCAGTGCGGCACGGCCCGATCCGAATTCCTCGAAGACGACGAGGTCGATGCCGTCGGAGTACACCTCGAAGGTCGTGGGCAGGTGCTGCCAACGGAAGGTGCCCTTGCCGATCCGGTTGGCAGCGAACGCGATCGGACCGAAGATGCGGTTGACCCACCGCTCGGCCTTCGTGTCGGCCGCGGCGAGCACCGACGCCTTCATCGGCTTGCGTCCGATGCCCGTGCTGGCGAGGGCGAAGAACGCGACGTCGTACTTGGTGTTGAGATTCGGCACGGCCTGCAGGGTGCGGCCGCGTCGGCGCAGGATCTTGTGCAGGCGGCGGAATTCCGACCACGACGCGTGCGTCGAGGGCAGGGTGCGCGAACGGTAGCGGTCGCCGTCCATCTTGTCCCACGGGTTCGTCATCGTCGACACTCCGAGGAAGCCGGCGTCCAGGGCGTCCTCGACGCGCGCGTCGATGTCGGCGAGTTCGGCGCGGGTCGGGCGGTTCGCCGACTCCGTGGAGCGTCCGAGTCCCATCACCGACGCGCGGACGTCCGAATGTCCCACGAAGGCCGTCACGTTCGGGCCGAGGGGCAACTTGTTCAGCGCCTCGATGTATTCGCGGGGCGTGCTCCACGTCTTGGACTTCTCGAGGGCCGAGAGGACGTGCTCGCGCGGGAGTGCCTCGACGCGGCTGAAGAGGTCGGCGGCGTCGACCGGCGGCACGAACACCGTCGAGATCGAGCAGTTGCCCATGAGCACGGTCGTGACGCCGTGCCGCACCGACTCGGACAGACCCGGACCCACGAGCACTTCGGCGTCGTAGTGGGTGTGGGTGTCGACGAAGCCGGGCATCACCCAGCGGCCGTGCGCGTCGACGACCTCGGTGTCCGGGCCGGCGGGAAGGCTGTCGGAGGTCGCGGTGACGACGACCCCGTCGCGGATGCCGAGGTTGCGGACGACGCCGGGCGCGCCCGTCCCGTCGAACCAGAGACCACCTCGGACGATGACGTCGAAATCCCCATGATTGTGATCCACACCACTCATGGCGCGAGGGTAACACGGAAAAGAGGTCACACACTCTCTAAATTCCCGGTCCCGACGGTCTACGGTTCGGCCATGGATCTCGACACCACTCCGGCACTGCTCGTCGACCGCGACATCCTCGATCGCAACATCGCGCGGATGGCGCAGTCCGCTGCCTCGCGAGGCCTGTCGCTGCGACCCCACGCGAAGACGCACAAGTGCTCCGAGATCGGACGGCGTCAGCTCGATGCGGGAGCCCGGGGCCTGACGGTCGCGACCGTCGCCGAGGCCGAAGTCTTCGCCGGCAGTGGCGTCGACAACGAGGGCTTCGACGACCTGTTCGTCGCGTATCCGCTGTGGGTCGACGCCGCCCGCGGCGCTCGGTTGCGCGCGCTGGCCGACCGGGCACGCCTCACGGTCGGGATCGATTCGGCGACCGGAGCCCGGCAACTCGTCGAGCACGCCGGCACCGCGATCGGTGTGCTCGTCGAGATCGACAGCGGGCACCACCGTACCGGTGTGCTGCCCGAGCAGGCCGGAACCGTGGCGTCGGCGGCGCGCGAGGCAGGCCTCGACGTGCGTGGTGTCTTCACCTTCCCCGGCCACTCGTACGCACCCGACGCGCCGGGCAGCGCCGCCCGGGAGGAAGCCGACGCGCTGGCCACGGCAGCGGCGTCGCTACGAGCAGCCGGGATCGAACCGGCGGTGATCAGTGGCGGCTCCTCCCCCACAGCGCTGCTCGAAGTGCCCACGATCGCAACCGAACTGCGACCAGGGGTGTACGTCTTCGGCGACGCCCAGCAACTCGAACTCGGCGCGGTGAGCGAATCCGACATCGCACTGACCGCCCTGGCGACCGTCGTCTCCGCTCGCGACGAGGTGATCGTGCTCGATGCCGGTTCCAAGGTGCTCGGCGCCGATCGAGCCGCGTGGGCCACGGGGTACGGACGCATCCTCGGGGAACCGGACGCGCGCATCACCGCACTGTCGGAGCATCACGCGACCGTGCAGTGGCCGGAGGCGTCGACCCGCCCACGGCTCGGCGACAGGGTGCGGGTGATTCCCAACCACGTGTGCAACGCCGTGAACCTCGCGGACGAACTGACCGTGATCTCGAACGGTGAAGTGGTGGACACCTGGCGGGTGGTCGCGCGAGGATGTACGACGTGATGCGCAGACACCTGGCCTGCCTGACCGCGGCGGTGGTACTGCCGCTGAGTGCGTGCGCGTCCGAATCGACCGCGCCGGACACCGAGACCACCACAGGGACGATCACCGCAGGGACGGCGACCACCGAGACCGTCACGGACGCAACCGCCTCCGCGGTGTCCGGAGCCGGTGGGGCGGACAGGGTGGACGGGGTGCCCCGCGTGATCGGGACCGTGGCGTCCGGACTCGACACGCCGTGGGGCATCGCCTTCCTGCCCACCGGTTCCGCGCTGGTCACCGAACGCAACAGCGGCCGGATCGTCGAGATCACCGACGGCGAGGTCCGCGAGGTGGGTCGCGTCGGCGAGACCCTCGCGCAGGGCGAATCGGGATTGCTGGGGATCGCGGTGTCGCCGACCTTCGAGACCGACCGCTTCGTCTATCTCTACGTGACGACCGGCAGCGACAACCGGGTACTTCGAGCCGTTTTCGACGACACCACGCTTGCCGAACCGGAGGTGATCCTCGACGGCATCCCGGCCGCCCGGATCCACGACGGCGGGCGGATGATCTTCGGTCCCGACGGGATGCTGTACGTCGCGACCGGCGAGGCAGGCCGACGCGAACTGGCACAGGACCCGAATTCGCTCGGCGGCAAGATCCTTCGCATCACGGGCGACGGCGAACCCGCGCCCGGCAATCCCGATCCGGCATCGCCGGTGTACTCGCTCGGCCACCGCAACGTACAAGGACTCGCGTTCGACGATCGAGGACGGTTGTGGGCGTCGGAATTCGGGCAGAACGACGTCGACGAGTTGAATTTCGTGACGGCCGGAGCGAACTACGGCTGGCCCGTGGTCGAAGGAGCCGGGGGCTCCGACGAATTCGTCGATCCGGTCCTCACCTGGCCGGTCTCGCAGGCGTCACCGTCGGGGCTGGCGTGGTTCGACGGCAGCCTGTGGATGGCAGGCCTGCGCGGAGAACGCCTCTGGCGCATCGATATCCCGAATACTGATGTGCAGGACACCGCAGTCACCGCGACCGACTTCTTCGTCGGCGAGTACGGAAGGTTGCGGACCGTCGTCGCCGCGCCGGACGGCTCGTTGTGGCTGACGACGTCCAATCGGGACGGTCGCGGCAGCCCGGCCGGCGACGACGACCGCATCCTCCGGATCGAGATCTCCTGACGATCAGGGGACGAGAACGACCACCGTCTCGGCGACCAGCGCCGGGCGCTCTCCACCCTCGATCTCGATGGTGTATCCGACGACGAGGTTCGCGCCCTTGGCGGTGCGCTCGAGCGACTTGAACTCGGCGCCGGCACGGATCCGCGAGCCGACGGGGACCGGCGCGGGGTAACGAACCTTGTTGCTGCCGTAGTTGACCTTCATCTTCAGGCCCTCGAGGGAGAAGATCTGGGTGCCGAGGACCGGCAGCAGCGACAGGGTCAGGTAACCGTGGGCGATGGTCTTGCCGTACGGGCCGTCCTTCGCGCGCTCGGGGTCGACGTGGATCCACTGGTGATCACCGGTGGCCTCGGCGAACAGGTCGATGCGCTTCTGGTCGATCTCGAGCCAGTCGCTGTAGCCGAGGTGCTCGCCGACGGCCTTCTCGACCTCGTCGATTCCGTTGAAAACCCGCATTGTTGCTCCTGTCGATGTGCGGCGAAGGTCAGAGACCGGCTCGCCTGAGGGTGACGCGATAGGTGTAGTGCTCGGGCAGAAAGTAACTCACCGACAACTCGGTGGGCACCCCGTCGTCGTTCGAGTACAACCGGTCGACGCGCAGCAAGGGATGCCCCACTTCGCAGTTCAGCTCGGTCGCCACCTGGTCGGTGGCAAGCGCGACCGTGATGGACTGTGCGGCTTCGACGATCGGGCTGTCGAGATGCGGTTCGAGCAGCCCGATCATCGTGTTCCGGCTGGACGCACCCGCTTGGAGCTCCGGCGAGTCGAGTACGTGCGCGGCGACGGGTTCGGGCAGGTGAACCGTGGTGAGTACGAAGGGGATTCCGTCGTGCAGGCGCTTGAACACCGCCGTGTACAGCACGTCGGTGTCGAGACGCAGCCGGCTCGCGGCGTCGATGTCGACTCCGCGTCGCAGCGGCGAGACGATCTGCATGACCGTGTCGGCCGACAACGCGAGCAGATCCTCGATCGAGCCGAGCTGGCGCCGGTAGCGCCGGCCCGACTCGTTCGCGAAGGTGCCGCGGCCGGGAACGCGGTAGACGATGCCGTCGGCCACGAGATCCTGGAAGGCGCGACGCACCGTCTGCCGGCTCACGCCGTGTTCCTCGGCGAGTTCGGCCTCGGTGGGCAGCCGCGTGCCGTCGCTGTACCGTCCCGCCTCGACGGCCTCCCGGAGCTGGCGCGCGAGTTGCGCGTAGGCCGGTTCCGTTTCCCGCACCTTGTAGTCCATGACGGACCGATCCTAGCGGCCGGTCGTCACAGTCCGCCGCGTGCTACGAGCTGGCCGGCGATGACGTTGCGCTGGATCTCGTTGGTGCCCTCACCGACGATCATCAGCGGCGCGTCGCGGAAGTAGCGCTCGACGTCGTACTCGGTGGAGTAACCGTAGCCGCCGTGGATACGCACCGCGTTGAGCGCGATCTCCATCGCGATCTCCGAGCAGTACAGCTTGGCCATGCCGGCCTCCATGTCGCAGCGCTCGCCGCTGTCGTACTTCTCCGCCGCGTAGCGCGCCAGCTGCCGCGCGGCGGTGAGCTTGGTGGCCATCTCCGCCAGGTAGTTGCCGATGGACTGGTGCTTCCAGATCGGCTGGCCGAAGCTCTCGCGCTGCTGCGCGTAGGCGAGGGAATCCTCGAGTGCGGCGGTCGCGACACCGAGGGCGCGGGAGGCGACCTGCAGGCGGCCGGTCTCGAGGCCCTTCATCATGTGGGCGAAGCCCTTGCCGGGCTCGCCGCCGAGGATCGCGTCGGCGGAGATGCGGTAGTTGTCGAAGCTCAGCTCGCACGACTCGACGCCCTTGTAACCCAGTTTGGGCAGGTCGCGCGAGACGGTCAGGCCCGGGCCGTGCTCGACGAGCACGACGGAGATGCCCTTGTGGCGCGGCTGCGCTGTGGGGTCGGTCTTGCACAGCAGGGCGATCAGCCCCGAGCGACGCGCGTTGGTGATCCACGTCTTGGCACCGTTGATGACCAGCTCGTCGCCGTCACGCTTGGCGGTCGTGGTCATCGCCTGCAGGTCGGAGCCGCCGCCGGGCTCGGTCAGCGCCATCGTCGCGCGGATCTCACCGGTGGCGAGCTTGGGCAGATACTTGCTCTTCTGCTCCTCGGTGCCGAACAGGGTCAGCAGCTTGGCGACGACGGTGTGCCCGCCCATCGCACCCGAGAGCGACATCCATCCGCGGGCGAGTTCCTCGGTGACCTGGACGTAGCAGGGCATCGACACCGGCGATCCGCCGTACTCCTCGGGCACGGCGAGCCCGTAGATGCCGATCTGCTTCATCTGCTCGATCCACTTCTCGGGGTACTCGTTGGCGTGCTCGACCTCCTGCACCGACGGCTTGACCTCCCGATCGATGAAGTCGCGGACGGTCTTGACCAGAAAAGTCTCTTCGTCGTTCAGGTAGGTCACGGGGCATCCTTCGTTGGGGACGGGCCACACGGACCCGAGAAACTTTGTACGGCCATTTTGTGGACCGAGTTCGGACGTTGTCAACGTAAAGACCGTCATTCGACGTCGTGATTGCAGAGTTTTCGACGATACGAACGACTGCACCTTCCTATGAGCACACCTCTCCGTGGGGTGGCATACCGCCAACAATGGCCGTACATTTAGCGCCGTCATTGCCGACCGAACTCCCCGAGGTCCCCGTGTCTTCCGAGCAACACCTCCGCCGGCGCGCCGTTCTCGTCGCCCCCGGCTCCGACGAACGCAAAGCCGGTAAGGCCCTCGCCTCCGCCGCCGACGAGGTCGTCCTCGACCTCGAGGACGCCGTCACCGCCGCCCAGAAGGACGCCGCCCGCGAACTCGTGGCTCCCCTGGTCCGCGAACACGGCGCCGCACGCACCGTCTCCGTGCGCATCAACGGACGCGGCACCCCCTGGTTCGAGGACGACCTGCGCACGTGCGCCGCACTCGGCGACGCCCTCGCCTCGATCGTGATCCCCAAGGTCGAGAGCGCCGACGACCCCGTCGAGGCCGACCGCATCCTCGGCGATTCGACCGTCCCGGTGCAGGCCCTCATCGAGACCCCCGCCGGCGTGCAGCGCATCGACGAGATCGTCGCCGGGCCCCGGGTTGCCGGCGTGATCATCGGCTACGCCGACCTCGGCGCCTCCCTGGGCCGCGCCCGCACCGCCGCGCCCGAGCACTGGCTCTACGTGCAGGACCGCGTGCTGCACGCCGCCCGCGCCGCGGGTGTCCAGGCGATCGACGGCCCGTTCCTCGGCATCGCCGACGACGACGCCTTCCGTCACTCGGTGCAGTGGGTGTCCGATCTCGGATTCGACGGAAAGTGGGTCATCCACCCTGCGCAGATCACCTCTGCGGCAGCGGCCTTCACCCCCACCGACGATCAGGTCGACGCCGCCCGCAAGGTTCTCGCCGCGCTCGAGGAAGCCGAGAACCGCGGCGCCGGAGCCGCCCAGCTCGACGGGCAGATGCTCGACGAGGCCGTCGCCGTCGCCGCCCGCCGCACCCTGTCGAAGATCGGAGCCTGAAAGCCATGACCACCTCGTACGTCGGCGGACCCTATTTCGACGAACTGACCGTCGGTCAGGTCTTCGACGCCGCCCCCGCCGTGACGCTCACCGACGGCCTCGCCGCCGCGCACCAGAGCATTCTCGGTGACCGCCTGCGCCTTCCGCTCGACAAGCACCTCTCGGCCGCCGTCGCGGGTGGGCCGGTCGCGCACGCCGGTTTCGTCACCGACATCGCGATCGGGCAGTCCACGCTCGTCACGCACCACGTCAAGGCCAACCTCTTCTACCGAGGCCTGCGTTTCCGCCGCTTTCCGCACATCGGCGACACTCTCTACACCACTACCGAAGTCGTGGGGCTGAAGGAGAATTCGGCCAAACCCGGACGCAGGCCCACCGGACTCGCGGCGCTGCGCATGAACACCGTCGACCAGGACGGCAACACCGTCCTCGACTTCTACCGCTGCGCGATGCTGCCGCTGAGCGAGAACCCCGACCCCGACCGCGTCGTGCACTCCGACGACCTCTCGGCCATCGGACCGCAGGACGAACCGCAGTGGTCCGCGCCCGCCGACTGGGATCTGGATGTCTACCGGTCGAAGGTGCCGGGCGAGCACTTCGACAAGTCCCTCGCCGGTGCCGTGCTGCAGTCCAGCGGCGACGTCGTCTCGAGCGCACCGGAACTCGCGCGCCTGAGCCTCAACATCGCGGCGACGCACCACGACGAGCGGGTCGGCGCGTCGGGTCGTCTCGTGTACGGCGGCCACACCATCGGCCTGGCCTTCTCGCAGGCGACGCGCGCGCTGCCGAATCTCGTGACGGTGCTGGGTTGGAAGTCGTGCGACCACACCGGTCCGGTGCAGGAGGGCGACACCCTCACCAGCGACCTGCACGTCGAATCCGCCGAGCCCCTCGCCGAGGGCGGTGGCGTGCTGAACCTGCGGTCGGTCGTCTACGCGCACCGTGGCGATGCCGCGAATGACAACCGTGGCGATGCCGAGCCGGCGCCCGTGCTGGATTGGCGGTTCACCGCACTCATGGCCTGACAGCCCCTGCCGAAACCGACGTTGTGCGCGAAATCCTTTGGGAAATCGCGAACAACGTCGGTTTCGTCGTTATGCATCGACTCGTTTGACGAGGCGCTCGTAGCGCTGCCGGGCGGCCTGGGTGCTTCCCAGGCCGAGGCCGAAAGCGATCTCCTGCCAGGTCATCCCGCGCTCCCGCGCGATGCGGAGGATCAGCGCCTCGAGTTGGTCCATCTCGGCGCGCGCCTTCGGGACGAGGCCGAGCGCGGCGATGACGTCGGCGTCGTCGACCTCGGGTTCGTCGGGGCCGGGACTGTGCACGCCGCCCGCCAGTGCCGCGACGAGACGGATGGCGCCGAGCGGGTCGAGCATCTCCGGGTGCGACTGCCTGGCCCGTTGTTCGGGAGTGCTGCCGTGCCGTTCGGCGATCCGGAAGAGCCCCGCGTACTCACGGTGGGCGCGTTCGCGACTCGGATTGGGTGGGGTGAAACCTTCCTCGGACATGAACCCAGGATGGCGCGTGAACAAGTTGTTGTCAACAGTTTGTTCACACATCGCGGATCTCGTCCGCCAATCCCCAGTCGAGCGCGCGGGAGACGTCGAGGGGCGCAGCCGTGACGAACAGGTGCAGCGACCGCCACCGGCCGATCCTCCTGGGGATGCTGACCGTCCCACCTGCCCCGGGGATGAGACCCATCGAGACCTCCGGGAGGCGGAAGACCGTGTCGGGAGTCGCGACCACCCGGCCCGCGAAGGCCGGGATCTCGATCCCTGCACCGACGCAGTGACCATGCAGGCGCACCTCGATGCGACCGGCGAGCTGCGCGACGAGACGCCCCGCTCCCCCTCGCGTGCGGACGAAGTGCGCGAGCGTGATGTCGGGCGTGCGGCCGAACTCGTCGAGATCACCGCCGGCGCAGAACGACGACCCCGCCCCGTCGAGCACCACCCGTTCGATGCTGTCGTCGAGAATCGCGAGTCGCAAGGCGTCGACCAGGGCGTCGCGCAGCACCGTGCCGTAGGCGTTGCGGCGCTCGGGTCGGTTGAGCGTGATGTGCAGGAGGTCGCCGTCGCGGGCGATCAGCACCGGTTCGTCCGAGGGCGGCGGCAGGGGGCGCGGGCCGCGTCCGGCGAGCCACGCGGCGAACTCCGGACCACCCTGCAGCGTCGAGTAGGCGAGCGACTCCACGTCGATCGCTTCCGGCACCGCGAGCGTCTCCGAGGCGCGCACGACCTGCCGTGCCACCAGCGCGGCCTGCGGGTTCGCGGCGACGGCCTCGGCGAAGGCGGCGATGCTCGCATCCGGGTCCGGTGTCTCCACCACCCCGCGGGACTGCGCGACCGGCGCGTAGGTGAGGTCGAGGGCGTCGATCAACGGACGAACCTCGGTCGGGATCTCGCGGGTCGCGCGGCCGACGAGGATCCGATCGGCCAGCGCCGCCTGTTCGACGGCACGCTCGATCAGGGGAACGCCCCCGTCGAGGTCGACGACGACCATCGGCCGGGACACGGCACCACCCTCGCCGAGAAGGGGCTCTCCCGCCGCGCCGTTCGCCAGGTCCGCAGCGGAGAGAAGCATCGCTCGTGCCGTATCCATGTGGTCCGTCCTTGTACTCCACCAGGCCCCATCCGGCACGAAATGTAACATCACGGTCGTGGCCACCGACCTCGCCGCACACCCGGTACGCGACTGGGCCGACAGCGGAATTGCCTCTCTGACCGGCAGAGTCGACGGTCCCCCACTGCTCCCTCCCGGTCGCGCCGCCACCGTCGCCCGCGAACGCTCCGCATGGATCGCTGCCGCGTCCGATGGCGTCGTCGACCTCGACGGCGCGCGTCTGCTGTCCGAACGTGCCGCGTTCACCGGTCGTGGTCGCGGTGGAGCGGTCTCCGCCGGGGGTGCGTGTCGTCTGCTGCCGACAATCGACGGCTGGGCGGCGGTCTCGTGCGCGCGTCCCGACGATCCACTCCTGCTCGGCGCCCTGATCGGCCGGGAGATCCCCGACGATCCCTGGCCTGCCGTCGCCGACTGGCTCGTCGAACACACCGGGGCGGAGCTGGCCGACCGTGCCGAACTGCTCGGGGTCGCGGCGGGTCCTGTCGTCCACGGTGTGGCCGCTCCCCTGACGCCGTCGGAGCCCCGCTCGGTCGACGGGTTGCTCGTCGTCGACTTCAGCGCGTTGTGGGCCGGCCCCCTGTGCGCGCATCTGCTCGGTCTTGCCGGTGCGCGCGTCGTCAAGGTCGAGACTCCGTCGCGGCCGGACGGTGCGCGTCGCGGCAATGCCGACTTCTATCGACTTCTGCACGGCGGGCACGAATCCGTCGTGCTCGACCCGGCCGACAACACGCAGCGACGCGAACTCGCAGACCTGGTGGCAGCGGCCGACATCGTGATCGAGGCGTCGAGACCGCGGGCGCTCGCCGGTTTCGGACTCGACGCTGCGAAGGCCGTGGACGACGGCACCACGTGGATCTCGATCACCGCACACGGACGGGATTCGCACCGGGTGGGTTTCGGCGACGACATCGCCGCCTCCGCCGGTCTGATCGCGTACGACGCGGAGGGTCCCGCATTCGTCGGCGATGCGATCGCCGATCCCCTCACGGGTCTCACGGCCGCGGCACTGGCCATGTCGGCACCACCCGACGGACGCGGAAAGCTCTGGGACATCTCGATGTCCGCTGTCGTCGCGGCGACTCTCGACGAACTCACGACCATCTCGCAACCCGCCATCCGCGACGGCGAGCAGTGGGTGCTGCAGACAGCGGACGGTGTCGTTGCCGTCACCGAACCGCAGAAGCGTGAAATCTCCGGTGAGGTCGCCGAATCCGGGCGCGATACCCAGCGTGCGCTCACCGATCTGGGCATCCGGTCGTGAGCTTCCTCGTCGTACGCGACGTCGAGGTCGACGGCGCCCGAGGGGATGTCCTGATTCGCGACGGAGTCATCGCGGCCGTCGCCACGGAAGTTCCTGTGCCGACGTCGGCGACGGTCGTCGACGGCCATGGAGGCGTACTGCTTCCGGGCCTGCACGACCACCACATCCACCTGCACGCCCTCGCCGCCGACCGCGCATCGGTCCGCTGCGGCCCGCCCGCCGTCCGCGCCGCCGACGATCTCGCCCGCACACTCGCAAGCGCGGCCGGCGACGGATGGATCCGGGGTGTCGGGTATTCGGAAGAGGTTGCGGGTCTGCTGGATTCGGATTCTCTCGATGCGTTGCACGCCGAGCGTCCCGTTCGCATCCAACATCGAAGCGGCGCAGTGTGGTTCCTGAACTCCACTGCCGCCGCGCTCACGGGACTCGCTACCGCCGATCACCCCGGCGTCGAACGCGACGAGAAGGGACATCCGACGGGACGGGTGTGGCGCGCCGACACATGGCTCCGCGACCGGCTACCCGACTCGGGCCCGCCGTCGCTCGCAGATGTGGGCGCCGAACTGGCGTCCTACGGCATCACAGGCCTCACCGACGCGACGCCCGACCTCACTCCGTCGACCCTCGAGCACCTTCGCACTTCGCACGTCGACGGATCAGTCCCGCAACACATCCGACTTCTCGGTGCACCATTCGATTTCGGCGGCTTCGCGACGTTCGCCGCGGGCCCGTACAAGATCGTGCTCGCCGACTCCGGACTTCCCGACCTCGACGACCTCGCGACGACGATCCGCCGCACCCACGATGCGGGTCGCGCGGTGGCGGTGCACTGCGTCAGCCGCGAAGCGTTCGCGATCCTGCTCGCCGTCCTCACCGAGGTGGGCACCGTCCCCGGCGACCGCATCGAGCACGGCGCCCTCATCCCGGTCGAGTCGATCGACGACCTGCGGNGCGCCTGGGCCTGCAGGTCGTCACCCAGCCCGGCTTCCTCGCCGACCGCGGCGACGCCTATCTCCGCGACGTGCCCGCCGTCGACCTGCCCGACCTCTATCGCTGCCGAAGCCTCATCGACGGCGACGTGCCGGTCGCGCTGTCCAGCGATGCCCCTTACGGCCCCGCCGACCCGTGGGCGGTGATCTCCGCCGCGGTCTCTCGCACGTGCCCGACCGGTGAGGTCGTCGGGGCGGACGAACGCATTCCCGCTGCGACGGCACTGGCCCGGTATCTGGCGCCGCTCGACGATCCCAGTGGTGCTGCCCGTCGCGTGCGGGTCGGCGCGGCGGCCGACCTCGTCCTGCTCGACCGTGCAATGGCCGACGCCCTCGCAGCACCCACCGCAGAGATGGTCCGCGCGACCGTCATTGCCGGTCGCGTCGTCCACCACACCTGATCCGCTACAACCTCGGCCATCCGCCACAGCAATGTGCCGTAGCGGATGACCAGGACGGTAGCGGATCCACCTGTCCCACAATTCCAGAGCACGCGCTCTGTTATTGTCTCGATCATGGCGCGCACACGCACCCACGACCTGGATCAACTGATGGACGCGGCCGAAGCACTCGCGGTGGAGTCCGGCCCCACCGCCGTCACCGTCCGCGCACTCTCCGAGACGACGTCGGTGTCCAACGGCGCGATCTACCACGCTTTCGGGTCGCGGGCAGGACTGATGGGGCACGTCTGGCTGCGCGCGGCCCGGCGCTTCCTCGACCTGCAACGCGACGCCGTCGACCGCGCCCTCGCAACCGGGTCGGCCCCGCAGAACGCCATCGAGGCCGTCGTCACCGCCGCGGACGCGCCCGCCGAGTATTCGATCCGCTACCCCGTCTCCGGGCACTTCCTCCTCGCCGTACGTCGCGCGGACGTCCTCGGTTCCGGCGACGCCCCGAACGACGTCGCCACACAATTGAACGCCCTCGACGACGCGCTCACGGCCCTGTTCGTCCGACTCGCCCGCGGCGTGTGGAACCGCGCCGATCGCGAAGCGGTGGCGGTGATCCGCGACTGCGTCGTCGAACTCCCTGCCGCCCTGCTCCTGCGGGGACGACGGGACCCCACTCCCGCCGTCCGCGACCGCCTCGCCGCGGCCGTCCGAGCAGTCCTCGCCCTCACCCCACCCGATCCGGCACAACGCTGATCGCCCGACCGACAAGGACATCCGTCATGACGACCAACCTCGGCATCTGGAACAAACTGCAGCGCGTGCCGTTCGGGAACTGGCTGTTCACCCAGGCCGTGTGTTTCAAGGCGCCCTACTTCCGCAGCATCCATCCCCTCATCCACGAACTGCGGCCGGGCCTGTGCCGGGTCACCGCACCGAATCGGCGCAGCGTGCACAACCACCTCGGCACCTATCACGCGATCGCGTCGTGCAACATGGCCGAGATCGCCGGCGGCATGATGACCGACGCCACCGTCCCCGCCACCCACCGCTGGATCCCCGTCGGGATGACCGTGGAGTACAAGTCGAAGGCGACCACCGCCGTCACCGCGGTCGCCCGGCTCGACGACATCCCGGACTTCCCCGACGAGCCCACCGAACTCGTCGTCCCCGTGGACGTCTCGGATGCCGACGGCAAGGTCTTCGTCACGGCGCGCATCGCCATGAACGTCTCGCCGAAGCCCCGCCGATAGACACCATCCGCTACAACGTCGGTCATCCGCTACAGCAGATTGCCGTCGTGGATGGCCAGGACGGTAGCGGATGCCGGCGTCAGGGCACGGTCCACGTGTTGTCGCCCCGCAGCAACTGCTGCAGGTCGGCGGTACCGGATTCCTGCGCGGCCCGCACCCGGGCTCGCTCGGCGTCGTCGTAGGTCGTCCGCGCGACCTGCCGCACGATCCCCGTGACGACGTAACGCAGATCCTGGTCCGACAGCCGCGACAGTGCGTACGCGTACTCGGGGTCGTCGGTGTGCGCGTCGTGCACGACGATGTCGGCGGCATCCACCTCCGAGCGCTTCGCCACCCGCAGTCCGAAACCCTTTCGGACGACGCACAGCTCGTCGTCGACTCCGAAGATGATCGGTTCGCCGTGTCGCAGCGGGATCAGGTGCGACGGCGCTTCGTCCTTGCGCAGCACGTCGAACGAGCCGTCGTTGAAGATCGGGCAGTCCTGCAGGATCTCGACGAAGGCCGCGCCGCGATGGTGTGCCGCCGCGCGCAGGACCCCCGTCAGCCCGGCGCGATCGGAGTCGAGCGCACGTGCGACGAAGGACGCCTCGGCGCCGAGTGCGAGCGACAGCGTGTTGAACGGCGCGTCGACCGACCCGCCGGGTGAGGACTTGGTGACCTTGCCGACCTCCGAGGTCGGCGAGTACTGCCCCTTGGTGAGCCCGTAGATCCGGTTGTTGAACAACAGGATCCGCATGTTCACGTTCCGGCGCAGGGCGTGGACGAGATGGTTGCCGCCGATCGACAGAGCGTCGCCGTCGCCGGTGACGACCCACACCGACAGATCCGGACGCGTCACCGCGAGACCGGTCGCGAGCGTCGGGGCGCGTCCGTGGATCGAGTGCACACCATAGGTGTCGAGATAGTAGGGAAAGCGCGACGAGCATCCGATGCCGGAGACGAACACGAGATTCTCACGCCGGACACCCAATTCGGGCAGCAGGCTGCGGACCGTCGCGAGGATGACGTAGTCGCCGCAGCCCGGACACCACCGCACCTCCTGATCGGAGGTGAAGTCCTTCGCCTTCTGCGGGTCGTCCGTGCGAGGCACACCGTCGAGCGCGTCGGTGTGCGGGCGGAGTCCGAGATCGTGGCCGAGGAGTCCGGTCATGCTCGTGCCCTCTCTGCTGTGGGGTCGAGTTTCGTCGAGGAGGCGACTGCGGCCGGTGTCCGGGATCGTTCGGTATGGGCGAGTGTTCCGGCGAACTCGGCCTCGATGGCGTCGTGGAGTTCGTCGGCGCGGAACGCCATGCCCGCCACCTTCGTCACCGGCTGGATGTCGGCGTCGAACCGCGACCGCAGCAGGAACGACAGCTGACCGAGGTTCATCTCGGGGACCAGCACGCGCCGGTAGCGGCCGAGCACGTCGCCGAGATTCTTCGGCATCGGCGCCAGGTGCCGGAGGTGCGCGCGGGCGACGACATGCCCCGCTCGCCGGGCGCGGCGCACGGCTTCGCCGATCGGCCCGTACGACGAGCCCCAACCGAGCACCAGCACTTCGGCGTCACCGGTGGGGTCGTCGACGTCGAGATCCGGGACGTCGATGCCGGCCACCCGCGCGACCCGCAGTCGGGTCATCAGCTCGTGGTTGGTGTGGTGGTACGAGATGTCGCCGGTGCCGTCGGCCTTCTCGAGCCCGCCGATCCGATGCTCGCGACCCGCGGTTCCGGGTATCGCCCAGTCGCGGGCGAGGGTGTCGGCATGGCGGGCGTAGGGCTGATAGCCGGGGTCGTCGTCGCCCGGCGACCCGGCGAAGCGCGGATCGATGCGGGGCAGGTCGTCGACGTCGGGGATCCGCCACGGTTCGGATCCGTTGGCGATCGCACCGTCGGACAACAGCATGACCGGGGTGCGGTAGGTGATGGCGATGCGCGCGGCTTCGAGTGCCGTGTCGAAGCAATCGGCGGGCGACTGCGGTGCGACGATCGCGACGGGTGATTCGCCGTTGCGGCCGAACATCGCCTGCATCAGGTCGGCCTGTTCGGTCTTCGTCGGAAGGCCCGTGGACGGTCCGCCGCGCTGGACGTCGACGACGATCAGCGGCAGTTCGGTCATCACCGCCAGACCGATGGCCTCGGATTGCAGGGCGATTCCCGGACCCGACGTGCTCGTGACCCCGAGCGCGCCACCGTAGGACGCGCCGATCGCGGCGCCGATACCCGCGATCTCGTCCTCGGCCTGGAAGGTGTGCACTCCGAAGCGTCCGAGTCTGCTCAGTTCGTGGAGGATGTCGGAGGCCGGCGTGATCGGGTAGGTGCCGAGGAAGACGTCCATCCCCGCCGCGCGACCCGCCGCGACGAGACCGTAGGCGAGGGCGGTGTTGCCGGTGATCTGCCGGTACGTGCCGGGTGCCAGCGACGCGCGGGCCACCTCGTAGGTCGTGGCGAACGTCTCGGTGGTCTCCCCGTAGTTCCAGCCGGCGCGCAGGGCGAGGACATTCGCGTGCGCGATGTCGGGCTTCGACGCGAACTTGCGCTCGAGGAACGTCTCGACCGGCGAGATCGGCCGCCCGTACATCCACGACAGGAGACCGAGCGCGAACATGTTCTTCGAGCGCTGCGCGTCCTTCTTGCCGACGCCGGCGGGTTCGACGGCTCCGGCGGTGAGCGTGCTCATCGGCAGGGCGTGGACGGTCAGGTGCTCCACGGCGTCGGTCCCCAGCGGATCGGCGTCGTAGCCCGCCTTGCTCAGGTTCCGTTTGGTGAACTCGTCGCTGTTGACGATGACGGTGCCGCCCCGGGGCAGGTCGCCGACGTTGGCCTTGAAGGCCGCCGGGTTCATCGCGACCAGCACGTCGGGCCGGTCCCCTGCGGTGAGGATGTCGTGATCGGCGATCTGGATCTGGAAACTCGAGACCCCGGGAAGAGTGCCCTGAGGTGCGCGGATCTCGGCGGGGAAGTTGGGTTGTGTGGCCAGGTCGTTGCCGAAGGCGGCCGCCTCGGCGGTGAACCGGTCACCGGCGAGTTGCATGCCGTCGCCTGAGTCGCCGGCGATGCGGATGACGACCTGTTCGAGTTTCGCGCTCGACGCCATGCGCTCCATCGTGGCCCTCACGCGCGCATGTGCAACCGTTTCTCCCGAAAAATTCTGCTCATCCGCTACAAGATCGGCTTTCCGCTACAGCAATTGCCGGCAATCACCGCAGCGGAAAGCCAACTTTGTAGCGAACGCGTCAGGAGCGGACGGTGTCGCCGACGAAGCTCAGCGCCTGTGGCCACGACACGGCGTAGGCGTCGGCGTTGACGGGATTGCCGTGCCGGTCGCGGGAGGAGAAACCGTGTTCGGCGCCCGGGTAGACGTGGGTGATGGTCGCGCCGGTCTCGCGCTGTTGCAGCGTCGCCTGCAGGTTCGCGAAGGTCTCGGCCCTCATGATCGTGTCGGCGCCGGCGTGCAGCACCATGACGGGTGCCGCGACGCGACCTGCCTGCTCGACGGCGTCGATCGTGTGGTTCGGGGCGGGCGGCACCGCGATCGACGGGTGGTAGGCCACGACGTTCGCGACCCGCGTGTCGCGGGCGCCGAGGATCAGGGCGAGGCGTCCGCCGAGGCACCATCCGATCACGCCGACCTTCTCCAGGCGCAGTTCACCGAAGGCATGGTCGAGCAGGGTCGCCATCTCCGCGAGGCACTTCTCGTCGTCGAGGCCCCGCATCAACTCCACGAGTTCCTCGCGCGAGGTGTCGTCGGCGCTCGGTCCGTGCCAGGGGTCCCAGACGAGCGCGGTCACGCCGGTTCCGGCGATGTCGTGCGCGTATTCGCGGACCTGGGCGTCGATGCCGGTGATCATGGGCAGCAGCAGCATTCCTCCGGTGGCACCACCGAGCGGCCTGGCCAGATAGGCGCGCAGACCTGCGATGTGAACGAATTCTGCCTCGATGTCGGTCATCGACCGTCCTTTCCCTTGCGTCGTTTGTTCGTCATGATCTTCGTACGAAGTCGTTCACCGGGCAGCGCATCCACTCGTCGCCGCAGCTCAGGGACCGTCCGTCCCACCCACCGAAAAAAATGAGAACATCATTTCCGATTTGCGGTATCGTTCCTCTCGTGCACTGGCGGACGATCGGAGCACGGCAGACGGCTCGCTCGAAAGGGATACAGGCAGATGGCTCGCACCGTATTGGTCAGTGGTGGCACCGGCGGCCTCGGCAGCGCCGTGACGAAACATCTCCTCGACACCGGATGGCGGGTCGTGGTGCCGTGGCTGGTCCGTGACGAGCTCGAGCGCGTGGGCACGCATCCGAACCTGCAACTGGTCCAGGCCGACCTCTCCGACGAGCAGCAGCTCGAGGACGCCCTGAACCTGGCGTGCGACGATCCCGACGCTCCCCTGTTCGGCGTCGTCAACCTCGTCGGCGGCTTCGCCTCGGGACCGCGGGTGCACGAGACCCCGATCGAGGTGCTCGACTCCCAGCTCGACCTCAACCTGCGCACCGCCTATTCCGTCAGCCAGGCGGCGCTGCCCCACCTGATCCGCCGCGGCGGTGGATCGATCGTCTGCATCTCCACCGCCGCGACGCTCAACCCCTTCCCGGGCGGCGCCTCCTACATCGCCTCCAAAGCGGCGGTGTCGGCGCTGGTCGAGACCATGGCGCTCGAGTACCGCGACGATCACATCCGCGTCAACGCGCTGCTGCCGGTCGTCATCGACACCCCGGCCAACCGCGCCGCGATGCCCGACGCCGACACGAGCCGCTGGTCGAAGCCGGCCGACATCGCGAAGGTCATCGAGTTCCTGATCTCCGATGCGGGCGCCTCCATCACCGGTGGCCTGATCCCCGTCACCAACGTCGGCTGACAGCGTCAGGCCGACTGGAGGCGACCGAGTTTCATCGAGCGTTCGAACGCTCGCCGTTCGGCGTAGTTCATGCCGCCCCATACGCCGTGCGTCTCTCCGGTACGCAAGGCGTGCGCTCGGCACGCGTCGATCACCGGGCAGGAGCGACAGACCTCCTTCGCCTGTCGCTCGGCCCGGAGCACCGCACCGCGGCCGTCCTCGGACTGAGGGAAGAACATCGACGTGTCCACCCCGCGGCACCGCGCCGCGACCACCCAGTCACGGTCGCCGGATCCGTACATCGCCGCCTCCTTGCCCATCGGGTCATCGCGGACCCGCACTCGTCGAACGAGTATTTGTACGGCCATTTTTCGGTACCCGGCGGGGATCGTCAATCGCTGAGCAGCACGAATCCATCAGAATCGACGATGCCAGTCGCTTCGGATACCTATAAGCACCGGAATTTATGGCCGCACATTTGATGAGCGGACGGAGCAGAGCGGATCAGCCGACGATGCCGGCCTTCTTCAGGCCCGCGATCTGCTCGTCGGTGAGCCCGAGATCGGCGAGCACCGTGTCGGTGTGCTGACCGAGACCCGGAACCGCACCCATCGGCAGTTCGACGTCGCGGAAGTTCATCGGCGGCAGGATGCCGCGCACCGGACCCGCCTCGGTCTGCACCTCACGCCAGCGGTCGCGCGTCGCGAGCTGGGGGTGCTCGATGAGTCCGCGCAGATCCCGCAACTGTGCGGCCGGCACACCGGCGTCGGCGAGTTTCTCGTCGAGCTCTGCGCTCGTGAACTGCTTGGTGGCCTGCCCGACCAGCGCATCGACCTCCTCGCGGCGACGCACCCGCTCGAGATTGGTGGCGTAGCGCGGATCGTCGCCCAGTTCGGGCATGCCGAGCACATCGGTGAGCGTGCGCCAGCCCCGGTCGTTCTGCACGCCGATGAGGATCTCGCCGTCCGAGGTGGGGTACTTGTCGTACGGCGCGATCGAGGTGTGCGACAGACCCATCCGCGGCACCTGGCGTCCCTGGTACATCTGCAGGTACATCGGGTAGCCGAGCCATTCGGCGGTCGCGTCGAACATCGACACGTCGATCGTCGCGCCGACGCCGGTGCGGTGCCGGCGCAGCAGCGCCGCCTGGATCGAGGTGAGCGCGTACATGCCCGCGGCGATGTCCGAGGTGGGGATGCCCGTCTTCACCGCCGTCTCGGGCGTGCCGGTGATCGAGCACAGGCCGGTCTCGGACTGCACGAGCATGTCGTAGGCCTTGCGGTCGCGCATCGGTCCGTCGGTGCCGTATCCCGACATGTTGACCACCACCAGTTCCGGGTGATCCGCACGCAGGTCGTCGGCACCGAGTCCGAGACGCTCCACCGCGCCGGGTGCGAGATTCTGCAAGAAGACGTCGGCGCCGCGGATCAGCTTCTTCACCGCGTCGATGCCCTCGGGCGCCTTCAGGTCCACGGCGAAGGATTCCTTGCCGCGGTTGAGCCACACGAAGTGGGCGGCCAGTCCCTGCACCGCGCCGTCGTAGACGCGCGCGAAGTCGCCGTCGCCGACGCGTTCGACCTTGACGACCCGGGCTCCGAGATCCGCGAGATGGCGCGTCGCGAGGGGCGCGGCGACCGCCTGCTCGAGGCTCACCACGGTGATGCCCTCCAGCGGCAGGCCTGCAGAAACCTCGACCTCGCTCCGATTGGTTCCGTCGCTCGTCACCCGTGTGTCCTTTCGCGTCCGCGGTTCCCGTCCGGCGTCGGTGTATGTCTACCAGTCCGAACACCGACTCCCCGGTAATACCTCTGGGGTATCGATCCGCGTTCCATTGGGTATTGGACTGGAAAGCCGAGCCCTGCCACTCTCTGTTGAGACGCAGACCACATTCCACCCGCCTCGTCGGGGGCGTAAGAGACGGAGGGCGCATGAGTTCGTCCACACCTACCGATCAGGAGATCGCGAAGAAGGCCCGCAAGGCCGGTATCGCCTCCTTCATCGGCACCACCATCGAGTGGTACGACTTCTACATCTACGGCACGGCCGCCGCGCTGGTGTTCGGCCAGGTCTTCTTCTCGGACGAACTCTCGAGCGGTGTCGCGACCCTCCTCGCGTTCGTCACCCTCTGGGCCGGCTTCCTCGCCCGCCCCCTCGGTGGCGTCATCTTCGGCCATCTCGGCGACCGCATCGGACGCAAGAACACCCTCGTCATCACGCTCGTCATGATGGGCATCGCGACGGTGGGTATCGGCCTGCTCCCGACCTACGCACAGATCGGGATGTGGGCGCCGGTCCTGCTGGTCTTCCTGCGCATCGTGCAGGGCGTCGCGGTCGGCGGCGAATGGGGCGGTGCCGTCCTCATCGCCAGCGAGAACGCCCCGAAGGGCAAGGGAATCCTGTATTCGGCGTTCGCGCAGCAGGGTTCGCCCGCCGGCAACCTGCTGTCGACGATGGCCTTCTTCTTCCTCGCAGCGCTGCCCACCCCGCAGTTCATGATGTGGGGCTGGCGCATCCCGTTCCTGCTCTCGGGCGTGCTGGTCGTCATCGGCATGGTGATCCGCCTCAAGCTCGAGGAATCGGACGCGATGAAAGCCGTTCTGGCACGCAAGAAGACCGTCAAGCTCCCGATCAAGGAAGTGCTGCGCAAGCACTGGGTCCTGGTCCTGCTCGGCGCCGGCGCACTGCCCCTCGCCCAGGTGACCTACTTCAAGAACACCTTCGCGCTGTCGTGGGCGACGAGCGAACTCGGTTACGAGCGCGGCACCTTCCTCGCGATCATCGCCATCGCCCTCGTCGTGCAGTTCATCGTGCAGCCGTTCGGTGCCGTGCTGGTGTCGAAGATCGACATGCGCAAGGCCATGCTCCTGATGATCGTCCCGGAGCTGTTCCTCATGCCGGCGATGTTCTTCGCGATCCGCACCGAGACCTTCGCGGTCGCCGTGATCGGTATGTGCCTCGCGACGATTCCGCACTCGATGTTCTACGGCGCGATCGCCGGCATCCTGGCCCGCGCCTTCCCGGCGAACATCCGGTACTCGGGCCTGTCGCTCGCCTACCAGCTGTGCTCGCTGATCGTCGGTGGTGGCACCCCGGTTCTCGCCCAGTACCTGCTCAACTCGTCCGGTGACGTCACCGGCGTGGCCATCGCGGCGGCCTGCTACGCAGCGGTCTCCCTCGTGTGCACCCTGGCACTGCTCGAGCGCACCGGATACGACCCGAAGGCACCGTCGGTCGCCGAGAAGTCCGACGCCGACGAACTCGCCCTCGAGCAGTCGGAGGCGGCCGAGCGCGACCGCCGCACGCCGGGCGCCGAGGACACCCCTCGCTCCGACGACACCCCACGAGATCACGTCCATGCCTAGGACGGATCCTTCGCACTCGGGGCCGGCCGGCGCAGTCGCCNGGCCGGCCCCGGTCACTCCGGAGTCGGCAGCGCTTCCTCGGAGAGGCGGAGAACCTCCCGCAGCGCGGCACTGTCGTCGTCCTCCCGCCACACGAGCCGTACGTCGAGCGGCTCGGGATGATCTGCGAGAGGAACGAACACGACCTCGGGGTTGATGACGTTCGCCGCGACCGACGAGACCGTCATCGAACATCCTACTCCGGCCGAGACCAGGGCGATCAGCGACAGCGAATCCGGGGCGCTCTGAACGATTCTGGGCGTGAATCCGACGTCGTGGGCGAGACGGAGCAACAGCTCGCGCAGCATCGATCCGGGTTCGGCGGGCAGCATCACCCACGCCTCGTGCGCGAGGTCCTCGAGCCGGACCTGCTCACGGTCGGCGAGCGGGTGCTCCTTGGGCAGCGCCACGACGAGGTTCTCTCGGGCCACGACGCGCGACGCGATCCCCGGTGGGAAGAACAGCAGGCGCACGATGCCGATGTCGAGCTTGCCCGCGGCCAGCTTGTTGAGCGCCTCGCTCGCGTACGCCGAACTGTCGAGCACGAATTCGATACCGGGATGAGTGCGCCGCACGAGCTTCGCCCACCGGCCCACGAGATAGTGCGAGGACGAACCGGCGAAACCGATACGGACCCTGCCGGTCTGACCCGACCCCGCGGCGGTCACCGCCATCTCGGCGAGCCGGCAGGCGTCGAGGATGTTCCGGGCCGGCTCCACGAGCGCACGACCGCTCTCCGTCAACCGCACGCTGCGGGTGTTGCGTTCGAAGAGTTCGGCGCCGAGTTCCTTCTCGAGCCTGCGGATCGTGCGGCTGAGCGGCGGCTGGGCCATGTGCAGCCGTTGCGCCGCGCGACCGAAATGCAGTTCCTCCGCCACCGCCAGGAACGCCTTCACCTGCTGGATCTCCACCCGTCGATTATTGCGCCTGCGGGCGCCTGATATCCGACACCGAATTACCGACCACACGGAGGACGACCGGTATGCCGGACAAACTCATGACCATGCGCGAGGCGATCGCCACCTATGTCGAGGACGGCATGACCGTTGCCCTCGAGGGTTTCTCGCACCTCATCCCGTTCGCGGCGGCGCACGAGATCATCCGGCAGGGCAGGCGCGACCTGACGTTGTGCCGCATGACCCCCGACATCATCTCCGATCAGCTCATCGCCGCCGACTGCGTGTCGAAGCTCGTCGCGTCGTTCTTCGCCAGCGGCTCGGCCGGGTCGCTCTACGAGATCCGCCGTCGCATCGAGAACCACGACCCCGTCGCACTCGAGGTCGAGGAGTACAGCCACTACGGCATGGTCTGCCGCTACCAGGCCGGCGCGGCCGGGCTGCCCTTCTTCCCGCTGCGCTCGTATGCCGGCAGCGACCTGCCGAAGATCAACCCGAACATCCGGCTCGTCGACGATCCCTTCGGCGGCGGCAGCGTCTACGTCGTGCCTCCGCTGAACCCGGACGTGACGATCATCCACGCGCAGCGCGCCGACCGCTCCGGCAACGTCCAGATCTGGGGCATCGCCGGTGTGCAGCAGGAAGCGGTCTACGCCGCGAAGAAGGCCATCGTGGTGGTCGAGGAGATCGTCGACGACGACGTGATCCGCTCCGATCCCAGCCGCACCCTCGTCCCCTCGCACGCGGTGGACGCGGTGGTGCTGAGCCCGCGCGGAGCGCACCCCTCCTATGCGCAGGGTTACTACGACCGCGACTGCGCGTTCTACCGCCGATGGACCGCGATCAGCAAGGACCCCCAGCAACTGCGCACCTGGTTGAAGGAATGGGTCCTCACCACCGCCGATCACGCCGAATACCTCGAGAAACTGGGCGAGGAGTACTGGGCCGACCTCGAGGTCGCGCCGCGCCCCTCCGGGACCGTCGACTACGGGAGCCGAAAGTGACCACCACCGAAACCTTCTCCACCACCGAACTGATCGTCTCCGTCGCCGCGCGGGCCCTGGCCGGCAAGGCCCGGGTCTTCGCCGGAGTGGGTCTGCCCACCCTCGCCGTCGACCTCGCAGCTCGCACGTCGAACCCCGACGTCGAGCTGATCTACGAATCCGGTGTCTGCGGTGCGCACCCCGAGGCGATGGCCGAGGGCATCGCCGACTCCGTCGTGGTCTCCGGCGCCGAATCCGTGGTGTCCATGGCGTCGCTGTTCGGGTACGTGCTGCAGGGCGGCAACGTCGACGTCGGGTTCCTCGGTGCGGCGCAGATCGACCGCTACGGCAGCCTCAACACCAGCATCATCGGTGACTGGGACAAGCCCACCGTGCGCCTGCCCGGCGGCGGCGGAGCCGTCGAGATCATGCCCAACGCCGGCGAGGTGTTCGTGATCATGCGACGCCACGATCCGAGCGCCTTCCCCGCCGAACTGGACTTCTGCACGACCCCGAGTCCGGTGCGTGCCCGCGAGGCGGGCATCGGCATCATGCCTCGCGGCCGCGGGGTGACGAAGGTGTTCACCAGCCTGGGCGTGCTGTCGCGGCAGGATCCCTTCGCCGAACTCGAACTGACCAGCATCCACCGCGGTGTCACCGTCGACCAGGTCCACGCCGCCACCGGCTGGGATCTGAAGGTCTCCGACGAGCTGACGCTGACCGAGGATCCCACCGCCGAGGAGATCGACCTGCTGCGCAACGAGATCGACAAGGTCCGCCTGTATCTGCGGTGATCCCGTCGACGTGACCGACGTGGCGGCTGGCAGGATGTCCGCAACGGACGACGCCCGGATCCTGCGAGCCTGCGCGCGTCCGGCGTGATGCTCGGCGGACGGACCGCCGCGTGATGCGGGAAGGCGGCACGTCATGCACGCGAGCGCGATCCACGACCTCGTGGACGGCACGGTCGTCGCGGCCGTGATGCCGTTGACCGTGGCGGACTCCGGCGCGGATCGGGGCGTCCCCGTCCTGATGCCCTTGACCGACCTCGCGCGTGGGTCGGTGGCCGGTCGCGCTGCCGTCGCGCTCGTCGACGAGCACGAGGTGTTCGCCGATCCCGCGACAGTGCTGCACCGGATCGCCGCTGTGCGCGAGCGCGGATTCGCCGTGGCGGTGCGCATCGCGGAATCGGCGTCGCGCGCCACGGTGGTCCTGGCCCTGGTGGAACCGGAGGTGGTCGTCGTACCGGCCGAGGCACTCGTCGCATCCGACGTGCGGGCCGCCACGACCCTGCTGTCGTTGCGGGCTCATGACGAGCGCACGAACTCCGTCGTTCTCGCCGAGGGCGTCGACTCCGACCTTCATCGCGAGGCGGCCCTCGCCCACGGTATCGATTTCGGTTGCGGTACAGCACTACACGTTGCGGAGGGTGAGGCCGGTCCTTCGTCGCCGCGCGGCGGGTTGTTCCGTGAACCCACCTGGAGCGCACCGCTCGACGACGCGACCGCCACGCCCTTCCGCATCCTGTCTGCCGGTCGGGAACGCGTGCGGAGCGGCAAGGGTCTGCTCGTGTCCATGAGCGCCGACCTCGAGGCGCGAGCCGGGGAGGCCGGACCCGACACGATCGCCCTCGGCACCTTCCAGCACCACGACCACTTCACCGGGGCCGCACGCAGACGATGGCTGTCGATGGCCGACACCCTCGCGCACGTCGCGGTCTTCGCGGTCGGGTTCGGCACGAGCACCTCGGGCCCGGACCTCGTCCCGATCGAGCCGCACGATCCCCTCGTCGACGAGTGGAACGTCATCCTCCTGGGAGAGTCGTTCGCGTGCGCGCTCTCGGCCCTCGACCTGCACCGTCGAACGGCCGGCGGCGAGCGGGAGTTCGAGTACGTCGTCTCCTACGACCGGGAGGCCGTCGCCCGCGCGGCGCGCGCGACCCTGTCCCGTCCCCGACCGGTACCCCTGGAGGCCCCACCGTCGTCCTGAGCCGTTCTCCCTCGGGTCACCCCTCGAAACGCGCCAGGATGCTGTGGGCGCACCGGATCACGGTGCCGCGGTCGTAGGACAGCACGTAGTGGAATTCGCGGTCGAGATCCGCTGCGTCGGTGTGCATGTCGAGCGCGGCGAGCACGCACGCGAAGTGCGGGCCGAGGACGACGACGTTCCATTCGTCGACCATCGGATCGTTCGGGTCCAACGGCGCGTGGTGTACCGCGGAGTCGACGTAGGGATCGATTCC
Source organism: Rhodococcus sp. C26F (assembly GCF_053345925.1). Lineage (NCBI taxonomy): Bacteria > Bacillati > Actinomycetota > Actinomycetes > Mycobacteriales > Nocardiaceae > Rhodococcus > Rhodococcus sp. C26F. Next base: position 59,795 of record NZ_JBKFBA010000010.1, on the reverse strand, counting down.
GACGCCGTAGACCCCGGTGTAGGCGACCTGCTCGGCGAGCTGCGCCCATCGTGCCCGGGAGGTCGGGGTGAAGTGCTCGGCGCGCTGGAAGGTGCCGAGCGCGATCGTCTCCGGTCCGGCTCCCACCGCGTTGGTCTCGAGCAGCTTGCTCATCGACACCAGAAGTCGCTTGAAACTACGTGTGCGCCTGCGCCCTTCGGACGCCAGAGCGAAGGGGGTGAGCTCGGGGCCGTCGGGAACGGCCGGTCGTGGACGCAGCGACATCGGTTCGACATCCGAATCCGCTTGCGCGGCATCCCCGGTCGATCCGACTGCCGGATACAGCGCGCCCATTCCGTATTCGGCGGCCAATCCCAGAGCGCGGCGGCGATGCAGTTCCGAATCGACGCCCTGCGCGATGACGACCGCGCTGCTGGATTCGATGTACGCGGCGACGGCGTGCGCAATCCTCGCCGTCGAGGAGTCGGCCGCACGCGCGATCAAGGCCGGCGACGTGATGATCACATCCGGTTCGACGAGCGGCAGCAGCGCGAGGGCCTGAGCACGCGCTCCCACACCGTCCACCGCGACGAGCATGCCGGCGGTGCGCGCCGCCGCAATGGTGCGCAGCGTCCTGGCAGGGGCGGCGATCAGCGCCTGCTCGGTGATGAGAGCGACCGTGGTCGGGCCCCCTCGATCCCCGAGCGCGCCGAGTTCGTCGAGCGAATCGAGATCGACGGTCACCAGATGCGGAACCGCCGACTCGGCGTGCCGACCGGCCCTGCGCCACTTGATCCGGTCCAGTTCCGACTTCTGATGCATGGCCCGGGCGGCCTCGCTCAGAGCGGTCGCATCGTGCAACGATGATCCTTCCGGACCACGCAGTTGCAGTTCGACGGCGGACAGCGCACCGCTGCCGAGCCGGTGGATGGGGGCGAGCTCCGTCTCCACGACGAGGCCGCCGAACGCGGCCTCCGCGTCAGCGGCAGCGTCGGCAGGAACAGCGCTCATGGATCCAGCATCCCATCTCCGGCCACCGATCGTCCGCTCGGGCCGACGAGGCGGGCATCTTCGACAGTTTCCGCAGCTCACACGATCACCGTTATCGGACTGTGATATTGCGTTATCGTTCCGTTATAGAACGGGTCGTCGGGAAGCGACCTCCGTCGGACAGGCTCTGTGCAAGCCCGAGGCGAGTTCTCACCGCGACCCGCATTCCCACCGTGACCACGGCAGGCCGACCGCCTGCTCAGGATCCAGCCCGCACCGGACGGCACGAATCCACGCCGACAGGAGACCGCAATGAGCACACGTACGAGCACCACCCGCAGGATCATCACCCACACCGGGGCACCCTCACGTTCCGGTGCAGCGACCGTCGCCCGGGCGCCGCGCTACCGTCTCGACGTCCACTCCCCCTCCCGTCGCTGCAGTGTCCTGCGGGCGAAGGGTGATCTCGACATGACCGCCCGAGCGGAGTTCGCCTCCACTCTCGGCGACCTTGCACACTCGGGCGACCACGTCGTCGTCGACCTGACCGAGGTGACCTTCATGTACTCCGAGGTCGCCTCGATGCTCGCCGATGCCGTTCACATCCGGCCCGGCCGTTTCCATGTCGTCGCACCCACGCGCCAGGTACGCATGCTGCTCGACATCCTCGCTCCCGACCTCGACGTCACCGACCGCACCGAGTGCGACACGGCCGGGAGCCCGTCAGCCGCCTGACGAAGGCGACCGGCGGCGATCAGCGCGCCGGGCCACCCGTGATCAACGCCCACACGTCCCCGGCCTCACCGGCCGCGGCGAGCAGTTCGGAGTCCCACGACGCGACCGTCCCGAATTCGCTGCGCCACGACAGGATCCGGTTGGCGTGCCGATGCAGCTCGTGTTCCATCGTGAAGCCGATCGCGCCGAGCGCCTGATGCGCGTTGCGGGCGACGACCGAGGCCGCATGTCCGGCACACGACGCAGCCGCTGCGATTGCGAAGCGGGTCGACGCGTCACCGAAACCTCCGGCGAGAACGGCATCGACCGCGCCGTCCGCGGCGGCGTGCACGAGCGAGGCCTCGGTGGCGATGTCGGCGACGAGCGCCTGCACCGCCTGGAACTTGCCCAGCGGACGACCGAACTGCACGCGCGCGGTGGTGTGTTCGACGACGAGCTCGAGGATCCGATCCATCGCACCCGCGGTGGCCAGCGCACGGACGAGCGCGCCCCGGTAGCGGAACTCGTCGGCGGTGCCCGCCGGAACGTCGCGCCCGGACAGTGCCGACAGGTCGACGCACACGTGATCGCGGGGCTCCGCCGCCAGATTCACGGCCTCGACGATCTCGACGTCGCCGCGTGCGAGCTCGGCGACCTGCCATCCCTGCGGCGACTCCCACAGAACAACGATCGAGTCCGCGAACCGGGCCCACGGCACGTGGCGCGCGCGGCCGTCGGCGTCGAGCACCGCGGCGGTACGCACGGCCGGCGCCGCCTCGAGGCCTGCCTGTTCGAGGAGCCAACCCGCGAGCAGATCGTTCTCGGCCACCGGCACGGCAGCAGCAGCACTGCCGGCAGCTTCGAGCAGCAGGGCGGCTTCGAGCCATCCCGCGCCGCTTCCACCACTGTCCTCCGAACCGGTGAGCCGATCGAGGCCGAGCTCGGTGAGGGTGCTCCACAGGGCACGATCGAGTTCGACGACGTCACCGATGCGGTGGTCGTCGCCCGAGGTGAACACCTCGGACAGCATCTGTGCGAAGTCGCGCAGTTCCGTCGACTGCAGTGCGTCCTGCCCGCTCATCTCATCCCCAATCCTCGTGCGATGACCCCGCGGAGGATCTCGCTCGTGCCGCCGCGCAGTGTGAAGCCCGGTCGTTGCATGACTCCTGCCCGGACGAGCTCGGCCAGATGTGCGTCGGCCGCGGTGTATCCCGCGATCTCGTCGGCGAGATCCGCCAGGTCCCCTTCGGTCTTCGTGCCGAGCACCTTCACGACCGACGCCGCGAGTTCGGCATTCTCGCCACGCTCGAGGGACTCGGAGACCGCGGTGGACATGCGGTGCAGACCCGCGATGCGCCCGATGGTCGCTCCGATGCGGGTGTCCGCTTCGACGCTGCCGTCGGCCACACCGTGTACGAGGGATTCGAGCACCCCGAAGGTCGACAGGAAACGTTCGGGACCGCTGCGCTCGTAGCCGAGTTCGCTCGTCACCTGTTCCCAGCCGGCGCCGATCTGTCCGAGCACCAGGTCGTCCGGGACGAAGACGTCGTCGAGCAGCACCTCGTTGAAGTGGTGGTCGCCGGACATCGACAGGATCGGCCGGATGGTCACGCCCGGGGAGTCGAGCAGCACGATGAACTGGCTCAGCCCGTCGTGGCGGTGCGCCGGATCGAGCGGTGCGGAACGCGCGAGGCCGAAGAAGGCGTCGGCGTGGTGCGCCCCGGACGTCCACAGCTTGGTGCCGGAGATCCGCCACCCGCCGTCCACCTTCGTGGCCTTCGTCTTGACGCTCGCGAGGTCGGATCCGGAGTCGGGCTCGGACATGCCGATGGCCCAGCAGATCTCACCGGCCGCGATGCCCGGCAGAAACCGCTTCCTCTGCTCCTCGGTGCCGTACTTCAGCAGCGACGGTGCGGCCTGACGGTCGGCGACCCACTGGGCGGCGACCGGCGCGCCCACCGCGAGCAGCTCCTCGGTGACGACGAAGCGCTCCATGAAGGTACGTCCGTGTCCGCCGTACTCGACGGGGATCGTCATGCCGACCCAACCGCGAACGGCAAGTGCGCGCGTGAACTCGGGGTTCCATCGCGTCAGCCAGGTGTCGATGCCCGGGGTGAACACGCCCGCATCGATCTGTTCCTTCAGGAACGCCCGTACCTCGGCACGGAGTTCCGTCAGTGCCGGGTCGGGGGTACCCGCCCTCGGCACGAGTCGTGCACTCATCGTGAATCTCCTTCTCCACCGGTGATGATGGGACACAACAGCGCCAGCGACAGGTCCGCGTAGCGTTCCGCGATCTCGGCCGGGCCGTCCGGACCCGCGGGGTCGTACCAGTTGGCGATAGCCGAGACCATCGCCAAAATCGATCGGCGGCAGTCGTCGGGATACTTCGTGGTGAAGACGCCTTGTGCGACACCGCGATCGATGATGTCGCGGATCCGCCTTCGGCCGGCACGCCGGCGTTCCTCGTACAGTCGCGCACCCTCGGGTTCGAGGTTGCGCACCTCCGTCGCGATCATGCGACCCTGTTCGGGGAACTGCGTGCGGAATATGACGTTCCCCTTGACGAACGCGCGGATCTGCTCGACCGGATCGTCGCCGGCGCGGGCGAGTTCGGCGTCACAGACCGCGTCGTAGGTGTCGACGCCGTCGAGCAGGATCGCCAGCAGCAGATCCTGTTTGTTCTTGTAGTGGTAGTACAGGGCGGACAGGCTCACGCCTGCCTCCTGCGCGATGGTCCGGATCGACGACGAGCCGTATCCGTTGCGCACGAACTCCTTCCGGCCCGCCTCGATGAAGACGCGCTGCTTCGGCGACAGCACTCTCACGACAACGCTCCCGTATCGGCGTACCGCGCGATCAGCTCGCCGAGCCTGCCCTTGACCATCTTGCCCGTCGGCGTGCGCGGCAGTTCGTCGACGAACCGCACGTGCCGGGGGCACTTGAAACGCGAGAGGCGCTCCCGGCAGAACCCCATGATGTCGTCCTCGAGCTCGTCGGATCCCTCCACATCGGGGACGAGCTGCACGAACGCTTCGACGCGTTCACCGCGGTCCGCGTCCGGCACACCGACCACAGCGACATCCGCGATCGACGGGTGCAGCGCGAGGACGTTCTCGATCTCCTGCGGGTAGATGTTCACCCCACCCGAGATGATCGTGAACTTGTCGCGCCCGGTGAGGAACAGATAGTCGTCCTCGTCGAGATATCCGATGTCGCCGGTCGTGTACCAGTTGCCCTCGAAGGGGTGCCTGGTGGACGCCGTCTTCTCCGGATCCTTGTGGTACTCGAACGAGAAGTCGTCCCGCTCGAAGTAGACGGTGCCGATCTCCGCCGTGGGCAGCCGGTTGCCGTGCTCGTCGCAGATGCGCGCCAGGCCGAGTGTGCCCGGGCCGCCGGTCTTCCCGACCGTTCCGGGCTTGTCGAGCCACTCCTGCGGGGTGACGAGGGTGTTGCCGATCGCCTCGGTCGCGGAGTAGTACTCGTAGACGATCTCGCCCCACCACCGCATGAGTTCCTGTTTGACCTCGACCGGGCACGGCGCCGCCGAGTGCAGCGCGCACCGCATCGACGACAGGTCGTAGCGCTCTCGGACCTCGCGGGCCAGTTTCAGCAGGCGCACGAAATGCGTGGGCACCCACTGGCTGTGGGTCACGCGATACTTCTCGATGCACGCGAGGCTGAACTCGGGATCGAACCGCTCCATGAGCACGACCGTGCCACCGAGCGCCTGCGTCGACACGCCGTACCGCAAGGGCGCGGCGTGGTAGATCGGTGCCGGCGACAGGTAGACGGTGTTCTCGTCGAAACCGAAGCGGCGCACCTGCTTCAGCAGCGGAAGACCGGGCTCGTCACCGATCTGGGCACCGGAGAGAGCGGGCTTAATGCCTTTGGGGCGCCCGGTGGTGCCGGAGGAGTACAGCATGTCGCTGCCGCGGGGTTGGTCCGGCATCGGGGTGACGGGAAGACCCGCCACCTCCTCCTCGTACACGAGATGTCCGGGCACCTGCCCTCCGAAGGCGACACGGTGCGTCACCTTCGGGGTGAGCGGCACGATCGCCTCGGCGAGGTCGGCGAGCGGCGCCGAGACGACGAGCACCTTCGCGTCGCAGTCGTCGACGATGTACGCGGCCTCGACGGGAGCGAGATGCGTGTTGACGAAGGTGACGTAGACGCCCGAACGAACTGCCCCCCAGTACAGTTCGAACGCAGTGGCGTCGTTGACGGTGACGACCGCGATGTGGTCGCCCTTCCCGACGTCGTGTGCGCGCAGCCAGTGCGCGAACCGGACGGACGCGTCCTCGAGCTCCCGATAGGTGAGCGTCCGGCCGGTCGCGGCCTCGTGCACGGCGGGCCGATCCGGGGCGACGGCGGCGTAACGGCCCGGGTACATGCCTACAGCCCCAGATCCTTGGAGATGATCGTCTTCATGACCTCGCTGGTGCCACCGTAGATCCGGGTCACGCGGGTGTCGGCGTACAGCCGGGCGATGGGGTACTCGGTGATGTAGCCGTAGCCGCCGTGCAGCTGCAGGCACTTGTCGATGACGCGACCGGAGACCTCGGTGCAGAACAGCTTCGCGCGGGCCGCATCGGCGACCGTCAGTTCCTTGCGGTCGAGCAGTTCGAGGCAGTGGTCGACGTAGACACGCGCGGCCTGGGTCTCGGCCGAGCACTCGGCGAGCACGAACTTGGTGTTCTGGAACGAGGCGACGGGCTTGCCGAAGACCTTGCGTTCCTTGGTGTATGCGATCGCGTGGGCGATGGCGGCCTCGGCGAAGCCGACCTGGTTCAGAGCGATACTCAGACGCTCCTGCGGCAGGTTGTGGGTGAGGTAGCCGAAGCCCGCGCCTTCCTCACCGAGGAGGTTCTCGACCGGCACCTTCACGTCGGTGTACGAGAGCTCGGCGGTGTCCTGCTGGTGCAGGCCGATCTTGTCGAGCTTGCGGCCCACCGCGAAGCCCTCGCTGTCGGTGGGCACCGCGATGATCGACAGGCCGCCGCGGCGGTTCTCAGGATCGAACGGACTCGTACGGCAGACCGTGAGGATGAGGTCGGCGGTGACGCCGCCGGTGATGAAGGTCTTCGCGCCGTTGATGATGTAGTGCTTGCCGTCCTCGGACAGCTTCGCCGAGGTCGCGATGTTGGCGAGGTCGGAGCCGGTGCCGGGCTCGGTCATCGCGATCGCGGTCATGATCGAGCCGTCGGCGAAGCCGGGCAGCCAGCGCTGCTTCTGCTCCTCGGTCGCGTACTCGAGCAGGTAGGGCAGGATCAGGCAGGCGTGCACGGTGTAGGAGCCGAACGAGACTCCGGCGCGCGCAACCTCTTCGAAGACGATCGTGTTGAACTTGAAGCTGGACTCGCCGCCTCCGCCGAACTCCTCGGGGACCTGGATCCCCAGGATGCCGAGTTCGCCCAGCCGGCGGAAGAATTCGCGGGGCGGGCGACCCATCTCGTCCCATTCCTCGCGATGCGGCGCGACCTCACGTTCGATGAAGTCGCGCACCATCTTCCGGAACTGCTCGTGTTCTTCGGTGAAGATCGTCCGCTGCATGGCTTGTCCTCCGGGGTGTGGGGGGAAGGAGAGGGAAGGTCAGTTGCCGGTGAAGTCACCGGTGCGTCGTTCGAGGAACGCCGAGAGGGCTTCGCGGTGATCCTCGGTGTGGTGCGAGAGCGCCTGGAAGGAGGCCGACAGTTCGAGGAGCGTGTCGAGATCGACGCGCTGACCTTCGCGCAGCAGCTTCTTCGTCATGCGCAGTGCGTTCGGGGGGTTGACGGCGACGCGGGCGGCGAGCGCATTCGCGGCGTCGAGGAGCTGCTCGGGTTCGACGACCTGCGAGACCATGCCCCAGTCGAGTGCCGTCGCGGCGTCGACGCGGTCGCCGGTGAAGGCCATCTCGGCGGCGCGCGCCGCCCCGACCGCGCGCGGAAGCAGCCAGGCGCCGCCGTCGCCGGGGATGATGCCGAGCTTGACGAAGCTCTCCGCGAAGAACGCCTTCGACGAGGCGATCCGCATGTCGCACATCATCGCGAGGTCGCAGCCGGCGCCCACGGCCGGTCCGTTGACCGCGGCGATGATCGGGACCTCGCAGTGGTAGATGGCGCGGGGCAGGCGCTGGATGCCGTAACGGTAGCCCTCGCGCAGGGCGTGGGGGCTGCCGCCGAACATGCCGCGACGTTCGTCCATGTCCTTGACGTTGCCGCCGGCGGAGAAGGCCGATCCGGCGCCGGTGAGGATGACGACGCGGGTGTCGATGTCGCGGTTGGCCTCCTCGGCGAGCTCGACGAGACGGTCGACGACGTCGTCACCCGAGATCGGGTTGCGCGCCTCCGGAAGGTTGATCGTCCAGGTCACGACGTTTCCGTCGCGCGTGCTCAGTACGACGTCCTGCGAAGTTGCCATTGGGGTCGCGGTCCTTCCGGTAGCCAGTGTGTGGCTCGCACCATAATTTGGTCGAACGATCGTTCAAATTACGGGGCCGGTCGGATCCTGTAAAGACCGAACGGGCTCGTGGCTCAGTCGGGCAGGCTCACGTTCGATTCGGCGATTCTTATGGCTACCTCGTCCGGGAAGATGTTCCGGAAGACGAAGGGATCGCGGCCGAGCACCCAGCCCGGCGCCAGCGCGGTCGCGTAGCGCTCGAAATATCCGAGCTGCTTCCCGAACAACACGAGCTCCTCGGGCGTCGACGTGTTCCACTTGCGTCCGAGCGAGACGAGCGCGCCGATCAGTTCGCTGAGCCGCAACTCCCCTACGTCCTGACCGAGCAGCGGACCGAAGATCTCGGCAACCTGCCGGCCGACCGCCGCGTCGTCGACGTCGAGGTCGGCGGCGACACCGAGCGCCCGCACACTCTGCGCGACCGCCGTGAAGTCCCCGTCGAGCAGCGCGGCGCGGAACAACGCCCGCAGCAGCGCGCGCCACTTCTCGGGCAGTTCGCCGACGATGCCGAAGTCGAGCAGTGCGACACGTCCGTCGTCGAGCAGCCAGAGATTGCCCGCGTGCACGTCGCCGTGGAACGGGCCGTGACAGAGCACCGCCTCCATCCACACCTTCACTCCGCGGCGCACGAGCAGGGAGGTGTCGAGATCGTCCTGGCCCGGCACCACCCGGTCGACGGGCTTGCCCTGCAGGCGCTCCATGCAGATCACCCGCGGACCGCACCACTGCCAGTACACCTCGGGCACCGTGACGTAGGCGTTGTCGCCGAACGCGGAGATGTTACGGCGGAAACGATCCTGACGATCCGCTTCGACCGCCGCGTTGAGCTCGGTCATCGTCGCGTTGTAGAGATCGCGGATGATCCCCGGAGTGTTCGCGATACGGAAGAACTCGAAGAGCTGTAGCAGCTTCGCGCCCATGTAGGCGGCGCGCAGATCGACGAGCATGCGGTGCGCGATCCCCGGTCGCTGCACCTTCACCACGGCCCGTCGGCCGTCGCGCAGCACGCACCCGTGCACCTGGGCCACAGACGCCGCGGCGAGCGGCACATCGTCGAACGACTCGAACATCTCGTCGATGCGGTGTCCGAGATCCTCCTCGATCACCGCGCGGGCCTGCTCGGAAGGGAAGGTCGGCACGTCGTCGAGCATGCGCAGGCACGCGTCGGCAAGGGCCGCGGGGAACAGTCCGGGTGACGACGCGATGAGCTGGCCCAGCTTCACGAAGGTCGGTCCGAGATGTTCGAAGGCGTCGACGGTGCCGTGCGCGGCCGCTTCGACGACGCTGTGCTGCCGGGGCCGGACGGTCCACCGCAGCACCGCCCACACCACGAAGGTGATCAGGACGGCGGCGACGACCACTGCCCGTCCGAGCTCGGCCGGGCCGAACCGGTCGAGCGGAGGCCGCTCGACGTCCAGGGCACCGGGTGGAAGTCCGTCGGCGAAGGGGCCGACGGGCCCGTTGCGCTCGGACCTGCTGTGGCCCTGCGCTCCGGATACGCCTTCGCGCAGCGTGTACTCGTGCACGACCTGTCCCCACTCCGTCCACCACGCGCTCACCTCGGCGCGACTTCGTGCACGGTACCTGCATCCGGCGCCCCGATCGAGACCCGGCGATCATCTGTCTTCTGTCGGTGCCCCCGACTACTCTCTGACGGGTAGCGGATTCGGGTCCGATCAGCCGGGGGTATCGCGCTCATGACCGAACAACTGCTCGAAGAAACTGCCGGTTCGACATCGACGTCGACCGATTTCATGGAACTCGCCGAGCCGTTCCGTCGCGAACTGCTCGCCCACTGCTATCGCATGAGCGGGTCGCTGCACGATGCGGAAGACCTGGTCCAGGAGACTTATCTGCGCGCCTGGCGCGGTTACGAGAACTTCGGCGGCCGCTCCTCACTGCGCACGTGGCTGCACCGGATCGCCACCAACGTGTGCCTGACGGCGCTCGAAGGCCGCAGTCGCCGGCCGTTGCCCACCGGGCTCGGCGCGCCCAGCTCCGATCCCACCGACGATCTGGTCACCCGCCCCGAGGTGCCGTGGCTCGAGCCGTTCCCCGTGGGGTACGCCACCGACGATCCGTCGGATCCCGCCACCATCGCTGCCTCCCGCGATTCCGTCCGCCTCGCCTTCGTCGCTGCTCTGCAACACCTGTCCGCCCGCCAGCGCGCGGTCCTGCTGCTCCGCGAGGTCCTGCAGTGGCGCGCCACCGAGGTCGCAGCCGCGCTCGACACGTCGACGGCGGCGGTCAACAGCCTTCTGCAGCGGGCACGTGCGCAGCTGAAGGACGCCCAGGTCCGCGACGACGACCTCGCCGAACCCGACAGCGCCGAGACCAAGGCGTTGCTGCAGCGCTGGGTCGACGGCTTCGAGAAGTACGACATCGATTCGCTCGTCGAGATGCTCACCCAGGACGCCGTCTGGGAGATGCCGCCCTTCGAGGGCTGGTACCAGGGCCCCGACGCGATCGTCACCCTCATCAAGCACAAGTGCCCCGCGAAGGGCCCCGGCGACCAGGTGCTGCTTCCCGCCGTGGCCAACGGCCAGCCGGCATTCGGGCTGTACATGCGAGGGGAGGACGACCGCCACCACCCTTTCCAACTGCAGGTGCTCGACATCGTCGACGGTAGGGTCGCGCACGCCACCGTCTTCTTCTCCGACGACACCGCCGGGTTGTTCGCCAGGTTCGGGCTGCCGGAGGACCCGGCAGCCCGCTGACGTCGAAGGTCACGCCTCGGCAGGCGCAGCTTCCGTGGCATCGGCCTGCTGAGCGGCGGCCATGTCCATCCACATGACCTCCCAGACGTGGTTGTCGAGGTCGCGGAACGCCCGCTGGTACGCGTAGTCCCCCATCTCCTCCTGCGCCTTCTGCGCGCCGGTCGTCACCCATTCGCTGCCGCCGGCCGCGATCGCGCCGTCGACGAGCGCGTCGACGCCGTCGCGACTGTCGGCCGAGACGCACATCAGCGCCTCACGCGCCTTCGTGGTGTCGCAGATGTCGTCGTTGATGAAGTCGCGGAATCGCGGCTTCTCGAGCAACATCACGTAGGTCTGCTCGTTGATCTCCAGGCACGCGGTGTTCTCGTCGCAGAACATGTCGTTGAAGGTGAATCCGAGCGTGTCGAAGAATGCACGGGAGGCGGCGACGTTCTCTACGGCGAGGTTGACGAACAGCATGCGCGACATGGTTTCTCCTGCGTTCGGCCCGTCCTGCGCGGGCGCGGTGTGGGTGTCACGGATACAGACCGGCCGCCCCGCGAGAACTCATCGCGCACCCCGAGATTTCTCGGCGCGGTGTGGTCGTCACTGTTTACCGAGCACCCAGACCGGGCCCGTGATCAGCCAGATCACCGTGATCGTGGCGAGGGTGGGGAAGATTCCGTACAGCGCCGAGGCCTGTTCGCCGTTCGCGACGGTCGACCCGAGCCCGAGCACGGCGGCTGCGCTGATCCCGGCCGCGAGCAGCCATCGCCCGAAGTCCGCACATTCCTTGCGGAAGGCCTCCGGGCCTTCCTTCGGAGCGCGTTCCGGTTTCGCACCACCCGCGAAGTGGTAGGCGAACCGCCGGTCGGCCCACCGGACGACGCTCGGCCCGAAGGCGACACTCACACCGAGATAGATGCCGGCCACACGGTGGACCCAGCCGACCTCCGCGCCGTTGTGCAGATCCACGGCGACGGCCGCGAGCAGGACGACGTCGATCAGCGGGATCAGGGCGAGCAGCACCGCACCCGGCCTGCCGAGCCCGAGCAGGTACCGGAACACGAGTCCGGCCGCGAGCACGACCCAGAATGCGATCTCACATCCGACGATGAAGGCGGCGATGTGGCTGAACATGACCTCAGAATCGCGCGCACATCCCCCTGCGCGCGTCGCCCGATGGGCGGCAGATGCCTCATCACTTCGGGTGACGCCGACCCTGATCCTCCCCCGGTTGTGGTCGAATCGTTCCCGTGGACAACCGTGAATCCGAGATTCGAGTGGGATTCGTGAACCCGCGCTACAACTCCCTGCTCGTCGCCCTCGCGTACTTCGCGGGTGGCGCGCTGTTGTACGCGCTGGATCTCGGTGTGCTCGTCGAGGATCGGCCGCCGCAGCCGCTGTGGGTGTGGCTGGTTCTGCTCGCGTGCGTGTGTGCACCGATGACGATGCGTCGCACACGACCGCTTCTCGCACTCCTGCTGGGCACGGTTCCGGTACTGGTCGACCTCGTCGTCGGCCCTTCGCTGCCGGTCTGGATCGCATACGGCGACCTGCTGTATGCCGCAGCGCTCTTCGGCTCGGCGCGGACCAGTCGCTTCCTCGAACGCGCCCCGTTGGTCCCGATCGTCGTCGGCGCCGTCGCGCTCGGTGTGTACTTCGGAGAACTGCGCATCGCCGTATGGGCCGTGTCGATCGCCGCGCTCGTGATCGTCGTCCCGATCTGGTGGGCCCGATCCGTCCGCACACATCGGGACGCCGCCGAGATCGAACGGGCACGCGCCGAGGCTCTCTCGCGGGTCGCGGAACTGGACCGTCGCGCCGCCATCACCACCGAGCGACAGCGTCTGGCCCGCGACCTGCACGACGTCGTGGCGGGGCACCTGTCGTCGATCGCGATCCAGAGCGAGGCCGCGCTCCGCCTCCGCGATTCCGATCCCGACAGAGCGCTGACCGTGCTCGAGTCCGTGCGCTCCGGCAGCGTGGCCGCCCTGCAGGAGATGCAGTCGATGGTGCGTCTGCTGCGCAGCGACGACACCGACGACGAGATCACCACCGCGGGTCGCCTCGCCGACCTCGAACCGCTCACCGCATCCGCACGCGCCGCCGGCACCTCCGTCCGGATCGACGGTCGTCCACCCGCAGACCTCGACGCGGAGGTCGATCTCACGGCCTACCGCATCGTCCAGGAGACCCTGACGAACGCGGTCAAGCATGCACCCGGACGGCCGGTGGCCCTTCGTTTCGACGACACCGACGGCCGCCTCGGGATCGAGGTGGTGAACCCGATCGGCGACCCGGACACCCCAGACCCGTCACCGGCCCGCGGCGCCGGGCACGGCCTGCGCAACATCGCCGAACGCGCCGCCGCGGTGGGCGGGCACGCCCGCTCCGGTCGCGACGGGAACGAATGGAGGACATACGTGCAACTGCCGATCGCGAAGAGGAGCACGACGTGACGATCAGGGTGTTGCTCGCCGACGACCACAGCGCCATCCGCGCGGGCCTGCGGCTCCTGCTCCACACGAGCGAGGACATCGAGGTGGTGGGCGAAGCCGCCGACGGTGCCGTCGCGGTGTCGCAGACGCGCGCCCTCGCCCCGGATGTCGTCCTCATGGACATCCGCATGCCGCACGTCGACGGGATCGCCGCGACCCGCACCATCACCGAGGAGACGAGTGCCCGGGTGCTGGTGCTGACGAGTTTCGAGATCGACGAGTACGTCTTCGAGAGTCTTCGGGCCGGAGCGGCCGGATACCTCCTCAAGACCGCCTCCGCGGATGCCATGCTCGACGCGATCCGGGCGGTGCACTCCGGGGAGTCCGTGCTCTCACCGCAGGTCACGCGAACCGTCATCGACGCGTTCGTCTCGAAATCGACTCGGCGGGAGGATGTTCCGGACGGTCCGGATATCGACGCCCTCACCGCACGCGAACAGGAGGTCTTCGCGTGTCTGGGCGAGGGATTGTCCAACCGCCAGATCGCCACCCGTCTCGGGATCGGCGAGAACACGGCGAAGACGCACGTCGCCCGGGTGCTCCACAAACTCGGGCTGCAATCGCGGATCCAGGCGGCCATCCTCGCCCGGGACATGCCCGATCATCGGACCTAGGATCGGGGATGCACCAGGATTCGACAACCGACTCCGAAAGCGCGGGAAAAGCAATGACCGGCACTTCCGATCACGACGACCTGCTGCTCAGCGACGCCGAACGCATGCACGCGCTGAACGCACTCGGCGAACACCACGCCGCGGGCCGGCTCGACAGCGCCGAGTTCTACGAACGATCCGGGGAGATATCTTCGGCGCGAACGTTTTCGGCGTTGCTCCCGTCGTTCCGAGGGCTACCCGGCGGTGTTCCCCTCGAACAGGTCGACGGTCACATCCGGATGACCCACGACTCCTCCGCGCCGGCGGTCCGCCACGACAGCTCCTCTGCGGCGGCACCCCAGTCCCCGGAGGACGAACTGGCCTCGCTCCGCGAACGGGGCAGCATGGTCGAGACGCTGGACTGGATCATCATCGGCGTCACGCTCGTGACCTTCCTCGTCCTGCAGATCGCTCTCGACTGGAGCTACGCGTGGATCGTGTGGCCGTCGCTGATCGTCACGCTCAGCGTTCCGCGGTTGATCCTGAAGTACAGCGACGACGACGAGAAGGTCTACGAGGAGCTCGAGAAGTCGGAGGCCGCCGAGCGGAAGAAGCGACTCGAGGAGGCGTCGAAGCGGATCCGGGAACTCGAGGGTCGTCGGAGTCCGGAGACGCCGCGGAGCTGAAGCGACCGACGGTCACGGAGCTGAAGCGACCGACAGTCACGGAGCTGAGCCGACGGGCGACCGCGAACCGGGGCGAACCACTCCCCAACTGCTCCCCGCTGCGCTCTTCCTGGTAGAAGCAAGGAATGGCAATCGAGACCGCACAGTTCACCGTCGACCGTCCGGGTCGTTTCATGGGCGTCGGCATCGAGGTCGCCGACGACGCATCGGTCTCGGTCACCCAACCTGTCGGACCGCATCTGTTCGACCACCGTGGGCAGACCACGCTCGCGTCCATCGGCGTCTTCACAGACTTCGCCGCGGGGGCGCCCGCCGGTATCGCCCGGTTCGCGGAGATCGGTGAGCGCCCGCAGACCGTGTTGTCGCACGTGACGGCGACGCTCGCGCACCCCTTCCCCACCTCGGGGACCCTCGTCGGTCACGGCAGCAGCCTGTTCTTCGACGAGTCCACCGCCGTGTCGGGCACCGACGTGCGCAACGAGCAGGGTGCTCTCGTCGCGCACCTGGTCGGCCGCTCCATCGTCGTCGGGCGCACACCGATGGAACTCGGCGCCGAGACGTCGGAGGCCGTGCCGGAGCGGGACGAGCCGGAACCGTGGTCGGATGCGGCGATCCTGGCCGAACTGCCCGGCCTCGACATCGTCACAGGCATCTCCGCCGGGACTCTTCCGCGCGGACCGCTCGCCGGTCTGCTCGGACTCGAGGTGACGGCTGCCGAGCGCGGCGTCGTGCAGGCCCGTCTGTCACCGCGCGAGTGGATGGCCAACGTGATCGGTTCGGTGCAGGGCGGTGTGCTCGTGTCGATGGCGGAGGCCGTCACCGGCCTGGCCGCGCAGACACTGACCGGCATCGATCAGGACTATCGCGTGCTGGAGATCGGGCTCGACTACCTCCGCTCGCCCGCCGTCCCCGGGCCGGTCATCGAACTGCGATCCGAAGCGGTGCGGGCCGGACGGCGACTCGCGTCCTTCGAGACGACGCTGTGTGCCGCCGACGGCACCGTCTACGTGCGCGCGCACGCCAACGTCCAGCTGTTCCCCCGCGCGTAACGGATTCGCAGGAATCTCCCAGCTTTCTCGCACCGTGCCTCGAGCGTCCGGACGCACGATGGTCGGAACGAGGACGCACGGAGGAGAGATCATGAACGAGGACGTCGAGGCGAGCCGCAGACGTGTCAGCCGCCGACGGGCGTTGGCGCTCGGCGGAACGATCGGCCTGGGTGGCCTGATCGCGGCGGCGTGCGGCACGGACGAATCGACCACCACCGCGACGACCGGCACCGCATCGACGACCACGACACCCGCCGCGACCGGCATCGACGCGCAGCTCGTCGCGATGCTGGGCGATGCACCGAGCTGTGTGATGAGCGCCGAGGTGACGCAGGGACCGTACTGGTTCGACGTCGACTCCATCCGCCGCGACATCGTCGAGGACCGGCCCGGCCTTCCCCTCACGCTGGCGGTGCGGGTGCAGGATCTCGCGAACTGCGATCCCGGTGGGTCCGCGGCTCCGGTCTCGAACGCCGTCGTCGAGATCTGGCACTGCGACGCCGGGGGCGAGTACTCGGGCTTCGAATCGGGCACGGCCTTCCCGGGTGGCCCGGTTCCGGCGGCCGGTGGGCGTCCACCCGAGGGGATGACACCACCGGAAGGCATGCAGCCGCCCGCCGGGATGGGCCCACCTCCCGGGGCGCCGGGAGCACCGGGCGGTGGCGAGACGTCCGACGGCTCGTACAGCTCGGGGGACGTGGAGGCCACGACCACCGACGACGGCACCTACCTGCGCGGTGCGCAGGTGACGAACGCCGACGGCATCGTCTTCTTCGACACCATCTATCCCGGCTGGTACCGCGGCCGCACCGTGCACATCCACCTGAAAGTACACATCGACCGGTCGACGGTGCTCACCACGCAGCTGTACTTCGACGACGCGCTCACCGACGAGATCTTCTCGACGGTCGAGCCGTACACCGAGCACAGCGGCCGCGACACTCGCAACGACACCGACTCGATCCACGACCCGACGGGGACGACGGTCACCGCACGTCAGGGCGACCGGGTCCTCGCCGCGGTCAACGTGGGTGTCGACGTCTGATCACCCTGCTCGACGCGCGGCCGTCACCGCCGCGGCGCCGAGCCTCGGGAACCGGCCGTCGGAGATCGTGGTGAAGGTGTTGCCCATGCGGTTGGTGACGAACGCGACCGACAGTCCGGTCTCCGGGTCGGCGAACGCTCCCGAGCCGCCGAAGCCGTAGTGGCCGACCGACCGCAGCGGCTGCTGCCTCAGGGCGACCCATCCGGGGTGGTAACCCAGCCGCCAGTTGGGCCGGATGCCGAGGACGTAGTCGCGTCGCCGGGTCTGCACTTCGAGCAACTGGTCGACGGTGTCCTCCTTCAACAGGCGGGCACCGTCGATCGCTCCGCCGTTCGCGATCGCCGCGTACATGCGGGCCAGGGCCCGAGCGGTGAACACACCGTTCCATCCCGGCATGACGGCGTCGTGCGCGGACGGACTGCGCATCAACTCGTCGAAGCCCTCCGCCATGCCCGCCTCGGCGAGCCCCCGCACGCCCGGCGCGCGCGACAGCACCGCCGACGCCGTCGTCCACGGTGCCGGCAGGAAGTTGACCTTGGGGAACACCCGGGCGATGCGGTGCCGCTGGTCCTCGGGCACGTGGTACCAGAACTCGTCCGTGCCGAGCGGCTCGGCGATCTCGGTGCGCACGAGTTCCTGGAAGGGCGCCCCGGACACACGTGACGCGACCTCGGCGACCAGGTTGCCGTAGGTGACGGCGTGATAACCGGGCCCGTGGAAGCGGCGTGGATCGGGCGGTGAGGCGGCGAGCGCGGCGGCCACCGCCTCGGAGTCGAGCAGTCCCTCCCGGCCGGGCACGAGACCGCGCGACTTGTGCAGTCCGGCGCGGTGCGACATGAGCTGTCGCAGCGTGATCGTCTCCTTGCCGGCCGCGGCGAACTCCGGCCAGTACTCGGCCACGGCCGCGTCGTAGTCGAGCAGGCCACGCTCGGCGAGGCGGTGCACCACCGTGCTGGCCACCCCCTTGCCGGTGGAGAACGACAGCACGACGGTGTCGCGGGTCCACCGCTTGTCGCGCGCGGCCCAGCCCGCCCAGATGTCGAGGACGGGTTCGCCGTGCAGGTAGCAGGCGAGAGCACCGCCGCCCTGGCTCGGCTTGTAGAACATCCGGAAGAACAGATCCGCGACAGGCATGAAGCGGGGATCGACCAGCATCTGTGTCGACGGGGTCGCCGCGGGCGGCTCCATCGTGGAACCTTCGGTCATGAGGGCGATGTTAGGAGTATGTAAACGCTCCCGAGGGCGTTCTCCCACTTCCACGGCGGTCCGGTCCGCAGGTGTCTGCACGACCTGCCCATCCGGTGTAAGGATGGGGAGCATGACCCTCGCGCAGAACTCGGAGATTCGCTCCGGCATCGATCTCGGACACGTCGACGAACGGGTCCGCCCCCAGGACGACCTCTTCGAACACGTGAACGGCCGATGGCTCGCCGAACACGAGATTCCCGCCGACCGCGCGCTCGACGGAGCCTTCCGCACGCTCGCCGACAAGGCCGAGGTCGACGTGCGGACCATCATCGAAGAAGCCGCGGCCTCCGGCGCCGAGGCGGGCACCGACGCCCAGAAGATCGGCGACCTCTACACCTCGTTCATGGACACCGCGACGATCGAGGCCGCCGGTCTCGATCCGATCCGCGAGGAACTCGGGGCGGTCTCGGGAGCTGCCGACCGCGCCGCGCTCGCGGCGGTGCTGGGCCGGTTGCAGCGCGCCGGCGTGACGGGCGCGCTCGCCCACTACGTCGACACCGATTCGAAGAACTCCGAGCGGTATCTCGTGCATGTCTCGCAGGGTGGGCTCGGGCTGCCCGACGAGTCGTACTACCGCGAGGACCGCTACGCCGAGATCCGCGGCCAGTACACCGCCCACATCGGCCGGATGTTCGCCCTCGCCGACCTGCCCTACGACGCGGCGAAGGTGGTCGCGCTCGAGACGAAGGTGGCCGCCGGGCACTGGGACGTCGTCAAGCGTCGCGACGCCGACCTGAGCTACAACCTGCTCACCCTCGACTCGCTGCTCACCGATCTTCCGCAATTCGACTGGACCGGATGGATCGCCGCGACCGGCGCGACCACCGAACAGTGGGCGGAGATCGTGGTCCGTCAGCCGAGCTTCCTCGAGACGTTCGCGACGCTGTGGGCCGACGAGGACCTCGACGACTGGAAGGCCTGGGCGGTGTGGCGGGTGCTGCGCGCGCGGGCTCCGTATCTGTCCGAGGCGTTCGTGGACGAGAACTTCGCGTTCTACGGCCGCACGCTCACCGGCACGCAGGAGATCCGCGACCGCTGGAAGCGCGGCGTGTCGCTCGTGCAGGACCTGCTCGGCGAGGCCGTCGGCAAGCTCTACGTCGAACGGCACTTCCCCGCCGAGGCGAAGACCCGCATGCAGGTGCTCGTCGACAACCTCACCGAGGCGTACCGGCAGTCCATCACCGACCTCGAATGGATGAGCCCGGCCACGCGCGAAGCCGCGCTGCGCAAGCTCGAGAAGTTCACGCCCAAGGTCGGCTATCCCGACACCTGGCGCGACTACTCCGCCGTGACGATCACCGCGGACGACGTGGTGGGCAACTACCGCAGCGGCTACGCCGCGGAGTACGACCGCGATCTCGGCAAGCTCGGTGGTCCGGTCGATCGCGGCGAGTGGTTCATGACGCCGCAGACGGTCAACGCCTACTACAACCCGGGGATGAACGAGATCGTCTTCCCCGCCGCGATTCTCCAGCCTCCGTTCTTCGACCTGCATGCCGACGACGCCGCGAACTACGGCGGTATCGGCGCGGTCATCGGGCACGAGATCGGCCACGGCTTCGACGACCAGGGCGCGAAGTACGACGGCGACGGCAATCTGGAGAACTGGTGGACCGATTCGGACCGCGAAGAGTTCGGCAAGCGCACCGCGGCCCTCATCGCGCAGTACGACGAGTTCGAGCCGAAAGCCCTTCCCGGACAGCGCGTCAACGGCAGCTTCACGATCGGCGAGAACATCGGTGACCTCGGTGGCCTGTCGATCGCGTTGAAGGCCTACGAGATCGCGCTCGACGGCAAGCCCGCGCCCGTCATCGACGGCCTGACCGGACTGCAGCGCGTGTTCTTCGGGTGGGCGCAGGTGTGGCGTACGAAGGTTCGTGACGAAGAGGCGTCACGACGCCTCGCCGTCGACCCGCACTCGCCGCCGGAGTTCCGCTGCAACGGCGTGATCCGCAACATCGACGCGTTCTACGACGCGTTCGGCGTCGACGAGGGCGACAGGCTGTATCTCGATCCTTCGGAGCGCGTGCGCATCTGGTAACTCCACGCACGACACTGCCCCGACGCGGACAGCGTCGGGGCAGTGGTCGTTTCGGGGGCGTTCGTTTCGAGGGCCGTTCTCGGGCTGTCGCCTACCGGATCAGCCGAGGTGCGAGCTCGGCACCGGAACGCCGCGCGCGTGGAACCACGGGATGGGGTCGACCTTGGCGCCGCCCGGCTGCCACACCTCGTAGTGCAGGTGCGGGCCGGTGGACTGGCCGCGGTTGCCCATCGTGGCGATCTGCTCACCGGCGCGGACGTGCTGGCCGACCGAGACGAGGGACTGATCGATGTGGCCGTAGACGCCGGTCGTGCCGTCGTCCTGCGCGATGCGCACCCACAGGCCGAAGCCCGAGGCCGGACCGGATTCGATCACGACGCCGTCGGTGACGGAGACGATGGGCGTGCCGATCGAATTGGCGACGTCGATACCGTTGTGGTTGGTCCCCCAACGCGGGCCGAAGCCGGACGTCAGCGTTCCTGCAGCGGGGAAGGCGAGCGCGGGGCGACGCGCGGCCTCCTCACGAGCGGCCTGCTCGGCGGCCTCGCGGGCGATCCGCTCGGCCTCGGCACGCTGTGCTGCCTCCTGGGCAGCGATCGCCTCGGCGACACGCTGTGCTTCCCGCTCGGCGGCGCGGTTCAGCTTCTCGGTGTAGTGCGATGCGTCGACACCGGCGACCTTCAGCACCTGCGGTGCGGTCGAGAGGTTCTCCCCGGCGCCCGTCCATGCGGTGGCGGACTCGACGCGGACCCGGTCGCCTGCAGCGTTCGCGACCGTAGTTCCGCCGACGGTGACGGCGCTCGCGAGGACCGCGACTGCCATCCACCTGCCGGCGCGGGTTGCGCGCCGGCGCAGATCGGTGGCTTCTCGGGTGTGGGTGGATTCAGGATTTCGGATCACAGCAGTTTCCTCTGGGACAGGCCCTCGGTAACGAAAGGGTCACGATTCCATCACAGAGTACTTCTACCTTTGACGACCTCAGCGTGTCGGCTCGACTCCAAACCGACCGGTATCGGACAAAAGGCGCCCGATTTGCCCTACACGAATCACATCGACACCATCGACCTCACGCGTTGGACGCAAAACCGGGGTAAACAGTGAGTGACGTCACGCCATCGGATAACGGGGAAACGGTCTCCGATGGGGTATGGAGGCGGTATCGCGGGCCCAGCCGAGAGGGTCCTACCGCACCGCGAAACGCAGACCGAAATTGTCGAACGTCGCGGGCAGCGGACGCGCCGGATCCGGCTTCATATCCGACACCACGGTGAACTCGGCGGACCGGAGCAGAGTCGCAAGGAAGGTGCTCGCCGCGAACAGCACGATGCTGCGCCCGGGGCACACCGTCGGTCCGGCGCTGAACGGCACGAGCGCGGGATAGCGCTCGGCGCGGCCGTCGAGCCAGATCTCGGGTTCGAAGGTGTCGGCGAACGGCAGGTCGTCGGAGCGGTGGAAGGCCGAGGACAGGATCACGAAGCCCGTACCGGCGGGAATCGCGGAGGTACCACCCGCACCGTCGCTCCACGTGGTCTCTTCCACG
The DNA here is from genome assembly GCF_053345925.1 of Rhodococcus sp. C26F. Lineage (NCBI taxonomy): Bacteria > Bacillati > Actinomycetota > Actinomycetes > Mycobacteriales > Nocardiaceae > Rhodococcus > Rhodococcus sp. C26F. The sequence goes on along the minus strand of NZ_JBKFBA010000010.1, from coordinate 38,272 downwards.
GAGTCCCGGAGGATCACCGGAGTGGTCGGCCACAGCCGGGTCGTGTCCAGCACGCAGGCCCGCAGGTACTCGTAGACCTGCGGTGTCCCGGCTTCGGTTCCCGACAATTCCGACTCGACGCGCAGACGCTGCTCGGAATGGGTCGACAACACCGCCAGGGTTCGGGCGCTGACCATGCCTGCGGCGTCGAACGCGAACAACCAGTGCGGCATCTGCCCGATCGGGTCGACGGACGCCGGCGCTGCGAGGTCCCGGACCACCCCGGCCAGACTCTCGGACGGAGCCGCCGTGACATGACGGTGCAGGTTCTGGGTGAACCGATCGCGCAGGCGGTGCCGGAGCGGATGCGCGAACGACCAGTTCCCGTTCGAGCGCAGCGTCCACAACTGGTCGGTGATGCTCTCGTCGTCGCGGGCGGCGTCGCCGAACGCGAGTCGCCGAACGAGGCGCCACCAGGTCTTCACGAAATCAGGAGCGTCGAGTTCACCGCGCGACCTCGCGTGCTCGAGCAGATTCTGCGCCTCCTGCTCGATCACGGGAACCCACTCGGCCGCGAGACGGTGCAGGGCGTGTTCCGGTTCGAGGACCGACTCGTTGAACGCGCGTCGCTGGGCGCGGATGTCCCCTCGGGAGATGAGCACACCGTTGGGCTGGAACGGGCTGAGTGCGGCCACCTTCTCCTTGTTGGCCGCAGTGAACGACGCCGTGTCGGTGCGCAGGATCCGGTCCACATCCTCGGGTGTCAGGACGATCGCGAGGGTGCGGCCGGGGATCGGCACGACCACCGGTCCGTCACCGTGCCGCTTCCGTAGATCGGCGACCAGGCGGACCACGCCGGCATCGGACTGGTTCTTCTCGAGCAACTTCATCGCCCAACGCCGACGAGCGATCGGTCCCACCGCCACGAACGGCACGGCCACCTGTCCGAGGAGCCGAGCGGCGTCGGTGGGCGAAACGGTCGCGGTCGTTGCAGGCACAGGCGCTCCCGACGTCGAGGGGACAGGACCTATGGAGAATCCCCCTCACGACCGTTTTCAAACGCCGGGAGTACCTGGTTCAGTACAAGTAGTCCTCACCGCTCGCGCGCACGGTGACGTCGGACAGACTGATGCCCCAGGGTTGGTCGATGACGTGCACCACGGCGTTTGCGAGGTCATCGGGCTGGATGAGCCAGTACTCGACGGAGTCGACGTCGGACAGTTCGGGCGCGAGCGTTCCTTCCATCAGGTCCGTGACATGGCCGGCGTACTGCTCGGCGCGATGCCCGACGAGACCGAAGATCGCGGAATCGTTGACGATCCAGCTAGCCAGGTTCGTACCGGTGATCCCGGTCGGCTTGACCGTCGTCACCTTGATCTTGCCCTTGGATTCGATCCGCAGGGAATCCGACAGGACGGTGACGGCGGCCTTGGTGGCACTGTACACACCCGACCCTGCAATTCCTGCGTTGCCGTAGATCGACGATATGTTCACGACCTGTCCGCGTCCTTGCGAGATCATCTGGTCGTAGACGGCCGAGATGCCGTGGACGACACCTTTGATGTTGATGTCGATCGCCTTGTCCCACTTGGGCAATGCTTGTTCGTGATCGGAAAAGTACGCCAGCGGCATGACGCCGGCGTTGTTCACGAGTACATCGATCGCTCCATAGCTGTCCACGGCATGACGGGCCGCTGCTGCGACCTGCTCGTAGTCGGTCACGTCCGCAACCTGGTAGCTGCCCTGATGCCCGGCGGCGAGGATACCGTCGAACACCTCTGCAAGCGCTGGGGCGTTGACATCGACGCCGACAACCTTCGCGCCGCCCGCCGCGCACTTTTCGGAGATGAGCTTGCCGAAGCCACTACCGGCTCCGGTGACGATGATGACTTTGTCCTGGAGGTATGGGGACACGGAAACTCCTCGATGGATGGGTATTCGGTTGGGGAGAGTCGGAGCGGCAGATCACACGATGTCGACGACGTCGAGGACCGCGCCGAGATGTTCACGGTCGCCGGAGATGTCGACGGCCGACCGCCAGGCAGAGCGGACGGTGCCCCAGCGTAGGAAGTCGAGGGCGTCCGAAGTGGCCACGTCGTCGGGAAGGTCGTCGGTTTCGGTGACGACAACCGACTCGCTGTCCATATCGACATCGATGACGAAGCGACGCTCGATCGGTCCTACCAGCGCGAGACCGACGGGCCGTCTCAGCACCGAGCGGACATTCCTTCCGCACATCTGCGGGAGACCTGCGATCATCCAGTCGATGGCGGGGCCGAGGACAGTGGTGGCGTCGAACGAGCCGCCGACGAGCCGTTCGCCGGGCAGCGGGCCGTTCGGTGCCAGGATGTCCGAGGTGAGGTGCACGAGGTGATCGAAAGCTACTGCGTCGCTGAGCTGTGCAAGACGATAGGTGCCGAGGTCGAGCATGTTTACCGGTACATCCCTTGTTCCCGGGGTCTGCAGTACCTCGAGTGCAGCCAGTCCGGCAGCCGACTGTTCGCGGTAGTAGTCGATCACTCTCGATGTGGGCCAGTCGGCACGCTCGCGGACGGCGGCATCGTTGAGCCGTTCACTCGTTCCGCTCGGGTTGTCGGGCAGGACGAGATCGGGATCGGCGATGAAGTTGAAGAAGAAGCCCATGTGGCCGATGACGTCGTGGATACGCCATCCGTGACAGGCACTGTCGGCGGCCCAATCGTCCGCCGTGAGCTCGGGGAGCATTTCGAGAGTGACATCGGAGAGTGCGCGTGCGGCGACTACGCCGGGTTCGGACATGCGCAACATACCTTTCGGTTGATCGACAGGGCTGAAAGGTCCGGTGTGCGGGGATGTTCACCGGGCGACCGGATCAGGAGGCCAGGAAGATCGACTTGGTCCGCTGATACGAGGCGAGGCCCTCGGGTCCGAGCTCACGTCCGATGCCGCTGGCTTTGACGCCGCCGAACGGGGAGCCCCAGTCGAGGTTGAAGGTGTTGACGCCGAAGGAGCCGGTATCGACCCGTCGTGCGACGTCGAGTCCACGGTCGTCGTCGGTGGTCCATACGGTGCCGCCGAGTCCGTAGTCGGAGTCGTTCGCCAAAGCAATTGCGTCGTCGACGGAGTCGTAGGACAGGACCGCGAGGACGGGGCCGAAGATCTCTTCTCTGGCGATTGTGGCGGCGTTGTCGACGCCGCCGAACACGGTGGGCGAGACGAAGAAGCCTCGACCGATGTCATCGGGTCGGCCGCCGCCGGTGGTGATGGTGCCACCTTCGGCACGGCCCTGCTCGATGAAGGAGAGCACTCGCTGACGTTGACGGTCGCTGACGAGCGGTCCGACATAGGTTTTCGGATCGAGTGGGTCGCCCACCACAAGGCCGGACGCCATGGCCGTGACGGCATCGAGGTACGTCGAATACATGTTCCGGGGGACCAGGACCCTCGTCGACATGTAACAGGTCTGTCCGGAATTGAGCAGCGACGCAGTAGCAAGACCCGTCACGGTCCGCTCCACGTCGGCATCGTCGAGGACTATGGCGGCGGACTTGCCTCCGAGTTCGAGCGTGACCGGACGAATCATCTCGCCACACGTCCGGCCGATGTGCCGACCCGCGGCGGTCGAACCGGTGAAGGCAACCTTGTCGATTCCGGGATGGGACACCAGATATCGACCGAGGTCGGCACCGCCGTTGACGATGTTGAGAACACCGGGTGGTAGGCCTGCCTCGAGGGCGGCTTCCGCGAGAATGTAGGAGTCCAGGCTGGTTTCGGGCGACGGTTTGAGCACGACCGTGCAGCCGGCAGCAAGAGCCGGAGCGATCTTGAACATCGAGAGGACGGCGGGAAAGTTCCATGGAGCGATCGCGGCTACCACGCCGATCGGATCGCGACGCACCACCGTCGTACCGGGTATCGGCCGACTGGCTCGGCGCTCCTCGGGAGCCGCCGTCTCGATGAGGTCGGCGTAGTAGCGGAGCAATTGAACGGGAGCCGCGCCCTCGGCGAACCGGGCGAGTTCGATAGGCATCCCGTTCTCGCGCGTGACGGTCGTGGCACGCACCTCGGCGCGAGCCTCGAGTGCATCCGCGAACCTGTGGAGGTACACGGCGCGCTCGGCGTGACTCGAGGTGCGCCATTCGGTGCCGCGGAACGCGTCGACCGCTGCGTTCACGGCAGCATCCACGTCGGCTTCGGAAGCTTCGGGAACGCTCCCGATCAGCTGTTCCGTCAGCGGGGAGATCACCGGGATCGAGGCCGATCCGGACGGACTCCGCCAGCCCCCGCCGATGAAGAACGACGTGCGAACCGCATCGAATGTAGTGGTGGACATCAATTCTCCTCGAGGAAGATGTTCAGTGCGGTCCACTCGGGTTTCCGCGTGTGCCTATCGTCACATCGAGCATTCGGGTGAAGATTGACATCTCACGACATTTTTTTTACATTTCGACACATGGCTGACCTGATCAGCGCATCCTCACTCACCCAGGCCCCCGAACTCATCGGCGAACTGGGTGGCGATCCTGCCGATATCTTCGAACGGGTCGGAATCGACCCGACAGCGGTGGGTATGCACGATCAATTCGTCCCGTTCAGTTCGTTGGGAACACTGCTCGGGCTGTGCGCGCGTGAGTTCGCGGCACCCGATTTCGCCCTCCGCCTCGCCGCGCGCCAGAGCCCCGATATCCTCGGTCCGCTGGCCATCGTCGCGAGGAATGCGGAAACCCTCGGCGACGCACTCCGCGAGGTCACCGACTTCACCCATGTCTACAGCCCGGCCATGACGACACACCTCCGGGTGAACGGCACCGACGTCGCCTACGAATTCCGGACCCTGCCGCGGCGCCTCCCCTATCGCGATCACCTCGCCGAACTGGCACTCGGCGTCACCCTGTCCACATTCCGGATGCTCGGAGGAGACGACTTCCCGGTCACGCGGGTCGCGTTCACCCACCCTGCGATCGCCCGACCCGAGGTCTACCGCGAGTATTTCGACTGTCCCGTGGAGTTCGACGCACCTGCCAACCTGCTGCTCTTCCCGCGCGGACTCCTGCAGCGGCGACCTCCCGGCATCGACCCGCTGGCACACGACATCGCCATCCGCTTCATGGCCGGCCGCGACCGGGCCACCTCCTTTCCCGACGTGGTGTCTTCTGTCGTCGTGCGAGCGTTACCGGCCGGGGCAGCGACCCTCGGGGAGGTTGCCGAACTGATGATGATGCATCCGCGCGCCCTTCAACGCCGCCTGGCAGAATCGGGTACCACCTTCGAACACCTCGTCGACGAGACCCGCCGGGAGATCGCGCTCGGATTGCTCGCGAACCGCTCCGTCCCGCTGGCGACGATCGCCCAGCAACTCGGATACTCCGAGCAGAGCACACTGACCCGGAGTTGCCGGCGATGGTTCGGGGCCACCCCGCTGGGTAAACGGCGCGAGCTGACCATCACGCCGTAGCGGCTCCGGGCCCTTGCCGCCCAGCGGCAGGATACTCATCTGCAGGCAAACGAATGTTCGCCTGACGTCCCTGTTCGATTCGGCCCTTTTCGTCGATCCCGGAACGATATCGACACAGCGCAGCCTATTTCCCAGTAGCAAAAGAAGAATCGTCGACGGAGCAACGCGCCGGAGCGATCGGGCAAGAGGTTGACGCGGTGCCGTGGGTCACATAATGTCTCGGAAGCCGACCGAACGATCGCTTGGCAATAATCTCCGACAGGAAGGGCCTCCATGGCTACCCATTCGGGTCCCCGAGCGAAGGACGCGCCTCTCGACGAGTCCGTGCACGCTGCGCGTCTCCAGTCACGCCGACCCGCCCGCAAGGCTGCTTTCGCTGCCGCGGTGTCGACCTCCCTCGAGTGGTACGACTTCTTCATCTACGCCACTGCCGCGGCGCTGGTGTTCAACACCACGTTCTTCGCCACCGACAGTGAAGTGGCCGCAGCACTCAACTCGTTCGCGACGGTCGCCGTCGGATTCATCGCTCGTCCGATCGGTGGAATCGTCTCGGGCCACTTCGGTGACAAATACGGTCGCAAGCCCGTTCTGGTAGCCGCCATTCTGATCATGGGTGTCGCGACGACACTGATCGGATTCGTGCCGAACACCTCGATCGCATGGCTCGCACCGGCGATGCTCGTACTCCTGCGTATCTGCCAGGGCTTGGCGGTCGGAGCCCAGTGGGGTGGCGCAGTTCTACTGGCCACCGAGTACGCTCCCGCAAACCGCCGCGGCTTCTACGGCAGCTTCGCCCAGCTCGGCATCCCGATCGGTGTGGTCGTGGGAAATGCCATCTTCCTCGTGATGGCCTGGGCGGTCTCTCCCGAAGCATTCACCTCGTGGGGATGGCGGGTGCCGTTCTGGATCAGCCTCTTCATGCTCGTCGTGGCATTCGTGATCCATCGCTACCTCGAGGAAACCCCCGAGTTCCAGCAAGTGGAAGCCAAACTCGCGCAAGCGCCGGCGCAGCGCCGCTCCCCCATCCTCGAGGTCCTACGGCACAACAGTGGCACGGTCCTCATGGCCGGAGGCACCTACCTCGTCGGTATCGTCATGTTCTACATCACCATCACCGGCTCGGTGCAGGTGGCGACCACCGACCTCGGCATCGCGCGCTCCGACGTCCTGACGATCATCCTGATCGCCGCCGGCGTGCTCGTGCCGATGGTTCCCCTGACCGCGTACCTGTCGGATCTGTACGGGCGCAAGCTCATCTACGGAATCGGCATCGTCGGTATGGGACTGTGGGCGGTGCCGATGTGGCTTCTCATCGGGTCCTCCACGCCGGAGAACATCTGGCCGTTGGCCGTCGCCTTGATCGTCTCGTGCGTGGTCATGTCGTTCCAGACCGGTCCGCAGGCCGCGTTGTTCTCCGAACTCTTCCCGCCCGAGATCCGCTATTCCGGAGCGTCATTGGGCTATCAGGCCGCAGCAATCCTCGGTGGCATGGCACCCATGGCGATGGTTGCGTTGATCAACGGCGACGTGTCGAACTTCTGGCGGGTCGGCATGATGAACGTAGCGCTCGCATTGTTCGCTCTCGTCTGCCTGGTTGCCCTCGCCCGCCGACGCCGCTGACCCTTCCCGAACCTTGGAGTAGTGATGTATCCCGGTGCGTATCTGACCACCACACCGAACAAGCCGGCCGCGATCATGGCCGACACCGGCGACACGGTCTCCTTCGCCGAACTCGATTCCGGTTCGATCCGCATCGCCCGTCACCTGAAGACACTGGGACTGCGGCGTGGAGACCATCTGGCGGTGTTGTCCACCAACAACCTTCGCGTGTTCGACATCTATTGGGCTGCCATGCGGTCCGGCTTGTACATCACCATGGTGAATTGGCATCTCACCCCTGCCGAAGCGGCATACATCGTCACCGACTGCGGAGCGAGGGCCGTCGTCGTCGACGCGGCATTGACGGAGATCGCCGACGCCTTGGTGCCGTTGATCCCGACCACGACGCACCGGCTCTCGTTCGGAGGCGCAGTTGCCGGATTCTCCGACCTGGACGTCGCGGCGGCCGGCGAATCCGATGCACCTCTCGACGACCAACCGCGCGGGGCCGACATGCTGTACTCGTCCGGCACCACCGGTCGACCGAAGGGCATCAAACCGGCACTGCCCGAACGCCAGGTCCACGAACCCGGTGACACGATGACGGCGATGAACGCCGAGGTGTGGAACGTGAACTCCGACACCGTCTATCTGTCGCCCGCTCCGCTGTACCACGCCGCACCGCTGCGTACGTGCGCCGCGGTTCAGGCCCTCGGCGGCACGGTTGTCGTGATGGATCGCTTCGACGCCGAGAGGGCACTCGAGTACATCGAGCGATATCGGGTCACCTACAGCCAGTGGGTGCCCACCATGTTCGTGCGCATGCTCAAGCTTCCCGAGCAGGTGCGAGAGCGCTACGACATGTCGAGTCTGCAGGTTGCGGTGCACGCTGCAGCGCCCTGCCCGGTCGAGGTCAAACGGCAGATGATCGAATGGTGGGGCCCGATCCTGTCGGAGTACTACTCCTCCACCGAACTCAACGGGTTGACGCTCGTCGACACCGAACAATGGCTGCGCAAGCCCGGAACGGTGGGGCGCCCTGTTCTCGGTGCCGTTCACATCTGCGGGGAGAACGGGTCGGAACTGCCGGCCGGAGAGATCGGCACCATCTATTTCGAGCGCGAGACGTTGCCGTTCGAGTACCACAACGCCCCGGAGAAGACGCGCGACGCCCAGCACCGGGATCACCCCACCTGGACGACGACGGGGGATGTCGGTTACCTCGACGAGGACGGTTACCTGTTCCTGACCGATCGAGGCTCGTTTCTCATCATCTCGGGTGGAGTCAACATCTATCCGCAGGAAATCGAGAATGTTCTCGTCGAACACCCGAAGGTGCTCGACGCGGGAGTGATCGGAGTGCCGGACCCCGAGATGGGCGAGGTCGTCACCGCGGTGGTGCAGCCCGGCTCCGGCGTCGTCGGCGACGAGGCCCTCGCCGATGAACTTGCCGCCTACCTGCAACAACGCATCGCCAAGTACAAACTCCCACGCCGGATCGTCTTCACCGACGACCTGCCTCGCACTCCTACCGGCAAGCTGGTGAAACGAACCTTGCAGGAGCACTTCACCCGAGCACCGGCATAGGGAGTTGCACGCGGACCGGGTCCGGACGGACGACGCCGAAGGCGGAGTCCGTCCGGTGGTGCCGGCGGGGACGACTACGCTGACACCGATTTCGGCAGGAAGGACGGATCCAAGCATGTGTGCAGCAAAGTCGGATTCGGCGGGTGCGGGTAACGGTCGGCAGGCGATCCTCGACTCGGCGCTGCGCCACATGAACGAGCGGGGGTACCACGGAACGTCCATGCGCGACATCGCGCGAGGGGCGGATATCACCGTGGCCTCGATCTACCACCATTTCGCGTCCAAGCAGGAGATCCTGCAGGACATCATGGTCCGGGCGTTGCACGACGCGATTTCGATGACCCGAGGTGCGTTGCTGCGGGCGGGCGGGGCCCCCGAAGCCCAATTGCAGACCCTGGTACGCGCCTGGGTCATGTTCCACACCACCCGCCAGCTCGACGCCCTGGTAGGGGCAACCGAGATGCGGAGTCTCGACGAGGCGGGACGCCGGCTCATCGTCGCCTTACGGGACGAACAAGAAGGGCTGTTCCGTGACGTGATCGACCGAGGCGTCGAAGAGGGCGCTTTTGCCGTGCGGTACCCGAGAGACGCGGTTCGCGCGATCGTGAACATGGGTCAGTCGGTGTGCACGTGGTGGCGGGCCGACGGACCGCTGACACCCGACGAGTTGGCGCATCGATACGCAGATCTCGCGTTGGCGATGGTGCAGAGGGAGCCCGTGCACTCCCTCTCCTAGTTCGTTCGTCGAATGTCTACTTTTGCGGACTACCCCGCGTGTGGCATGAGTCATAGCTTTGCCTCGTATCACTCACGTCACCGACAAAGGGAGTGCCGCATGAGCCGGTTGAAGTTCGGAACCTTCCTCGCCCCGATCCACGAGCCAGGACAGAATCCCACGTTGCTCCTGCAGCGAGATCTGGAACTGGTGCAGTATCTCGAGCAGTTGGGATACGACGAGGCGTGGTTCGGCGAGCACCACTCGGCCGGCGCCGAGATCTACGCGTCGCCCGAGATCATGATTGCGGCCGCCGGGGAACGCACGAGCCGGATCAAGCTCGGCACGGGCGTCACGTCGGTCTCGTATCACAACCCGTTGTGGGCGGCCGAGCGCATGGTCATGCTCGATCACCTCACCCGAGGCCGGGTGTTGTTCGGACTGGGCCCCGGTTCTCTGCCCACAGATGCGGCAATGCTCGGTCTGTCGCAGATCGACACCCGCGAACTGCTTGCGGAGAACACCGACATCATCATGCGGCTGCTCCGAGGCGAGACCGTTTCCGCCAAGACGCGTACGCACGAGCTGTTCGATGCCAAGATCCAGATGGCACCGTATTCGGACCCGCTCTTCGACGTCGTAGTGGCTGCGATCGCTTCTCCGACCGGTGCGCGCCTGGCCGGCAAGTACGGAATCGGCCTGCTCTCCATCGCGGCAACGTTGACCGCCGACGGTTTCAGTGCTCTGCAACATCATTGGGGCCTGCTGGAAGAATTCGCAGCCCAGGCCGGTCGCAGCGGCGAAGTGGACCGGTCCACGTGGCGTCTGGTCGGCCCGTTCCACATCGCCGAGACCAAGGAGCAGGCGTACAAGGACGTCGAACACGGAATCGAGTACTGGTTCAACTACCTCCAGCACGTAGCCGCCTTCCCGCAGATGGACGTCCGGGGCACGAACAAGCACGAGATGATCGACTTCATCAACACCTCGGGTATCGGCGTCATCGGCACCGCGGAGGAAGCGCGCGGACAGGTGCAGCGTCTGATCGACCAGTCCGGTGGATTCGGCACCCTGCTCATCCAGGGACATGACTGGGCCGACCCTCAGGCCACACGTCGCTCCTACGAATTGTTCGCCCAGGATGTCATGCCGTACTTCCAGGGTCAGGCACAACCGATGATCGAAGCTGCCGAGCGCGCACAGGCAGTTCGCGAGGGACAGGCCGCCGAACACGTCAAGGCCGTCGAGCACATGACGAAGAAGTACGAAGCAGAACTCGGCCGCGGGTGACGAGCGTGGACGTCGAAGCACAACCCACTCGGCAGGAAACCGGGGGTTTCGGCACCTTGTTCGAGCGTGTGACAGTGATGCACTCGACCGATCGGTGGGCTGCAACCGCGGGCGACCTGTCCGCGGTCCTCGGCGAACCCGAGTTCTCCGATGGAACCGGTTGGGCTGCATGGCATGTCCTCAGCATCTCCGACGAGTCCGAGGGGCCGGCGTGGTCTCTGCTCGCCCGCACGGCCGACCTCGGTGCTGTCACCGAGCGGGCCCGATCACTCGGGTGGGACGTCGGCGCCTTTTTCCGGGGCAGTCACGAGGTCCGAGTGCCGCTGAGGTCCCCGAACGGACTGAGCGTCATCGCCTACAGGCCCGCATCGGCTTCATGATCGCGGTGCTGCGCACGTGACCGTCGGTCGCGGCGCAGCACCGCAATTGCCAGCTCCGACCGATTGCGGTGGCCCGTCACTTCGAAGATGCGGCTGATGTACTTCTTGATCGACAACTCCGACAGGGACAACCTCTCCGCAATCTCGGCATTGCTCAACCCGTGACCGACCAACTCCGCGACGTCGAGTTGACGCCGAGTCAGGTTGCCCAACGGGTCCACCGATTCCTCGGCAATTGCGACCGTCACCGTCCGCGAGCGCAAGTGGCGTGCAAGCACCCTCATCGCGATCAGATCGGACCGCTCCCATGAACGCACCTTGTCGAACATTCCGATCAGTGCTTCACCATCGGCGAGAGGCAGGTGGATGGCCGAAGCAGTGCCGATATCGTTCGGGCGCAGATAGTCGACGACATAGGAGCGCTGCGGCGACGGCAGTCTCGGCAGCTCGTCCAGAGTCGCGAATCCGCAGGAGGACAGCATGCGACGGGACCGAGGCAGCGCGAAGACATCCTTGTCCTGCCATCGATCCCGGTACGCAGTGAGCAGTGGTGCTGCCGCGCCCGTCAGTACCGGTGCCGGATCGTCGAAGATCTCCGCGTACGTCCTGCCGTGGAAGAACGTGACATCTCGCACGCCGAAGTGAGTGGATATCGCGCACACCAGCGCTTCCTTGAAAACCTTTCCACCCCGGGCTTCTTCGCACTGCTCCAGCACCGACAGTATTCCCAGCACCTGCTTTCTGGAGAGCTCGTCGTGCCATGCTCGCGGTTCCATCATCGTCCCCTCCTGCTCGATGCATTCACGACCTTCGGCCCGGTGACGCCGATTCGGCGGTCACCGGGCCGGACATCGATATCCGCGAGTGAGCCCGAGTTCGCCACCTACCCGGTGACGCCGGCCTTGTCCTCGGTGTCGGTGGTGTGGTTCGCGCGGATCGTCATCACCGCGAGCAGGCCGACCAGGGCCAGGGTGATGACGAAGAACGACGGAGCCAGGATGTTCCCGGTCTGCTCGACGAGCCAGACGGCGAAGAACGGCGCGGTGCCCCCGGCGATGATGACTCCGAGATTCCATCCCATGGCGACACCGGTGTATCGGGAGTGCTTGTCGAAGAGCTGAGGGAGCAACGTGTAAGCACCCACCTGTGTGGCAACAGAATTCATCATGATCACGATGAATGCGACAGCTGCGACGAACAAACTGTGCTGCATGATGCCCATCATCGGATAGGTGAGCACCACGAAACCGACGAACCCCAGTGTCATCAGCCGGTTCAGTCCGATGCGATCGCCGAGCAGACCCCCGAGCGGCATGCTCAGTGCCGCGATGCCGATGGCCAGCGTGGTCACCCAGTAGACGGGTGCTGTGTCGTAGCCGAGTTGCTTGGAGAGGTGGATTGCCATGTAGGTCAAGCCTATGTAGGCAGTTCCGTTGACCGCGGCACTGATCGCGGTGGCCTGGAGAAGTGCTCGTGGCTGCCTCCGGAAGACCGATCCGACCGGACTGTGGGCCGCCTCGGTGCTCTCCGAGACGTCGTGGGTCTCCGCGACGCGGGTCCGAACCCACAGGCAGAACAACGTGAGAGGCAGGGCGAGGAGGAACGGGATGCGCCATCCCCACGATTCCATCTGCACGTCGGTGGTGAGAGCCGAAACGATGCCTGCCACGGCCGCGGCGAGTGCGAAGCCACCTGTGGAACCGAGTGGCGTGAACGATCCGTAGGTTGCTTTGAGGTGGCGCGGTGCCGATTCCGAGATGAAAGTAGCGGATCCTCCGACTTCGCCGCCGGCCGAGAACCCTTGGATCACCCGCACCAGCACGAGAAGAACGGTTGCCCAGATCCCGATCTGCGCGGGCGTCGGAAGCAGACCCATCGCCGTGCTGCCGACACCCATGCAGATCAGCGTGGCCATCAACGCCTTCTTGCGGCCGAAACGATCACCGATGTGTCCGAACACGATTCCGCCGAGGGGTCGGATCAGATATGCCGTTCCGAAGACCGCCAGTGCGGACAACAGCGACGTCACGGGATCGTCGCTCGGGAAGAACATGGGAGCGATGACGACTGCCATGTAACCGTAGAGACTGAAATCGTAGTACTCGATCAGCGTGCCGACACCGCCCGCGAGGGCGGCTCTGCGCGACTTCCGCCGGTCCTGATCAGTCGCGGTCCGCGAGGACCGCGCTCCCACGTCTTGTGCGGTCATAGGTCGGACCTCCAGATATGAAGTGTGATCCAGGTCATTGCCCGAGATAGTTCTCTGCCTAACGATCGATTGTCAACCGTTCTCGGAGGAACTTGATGTTTTACCTGTTGAAGATGATGAAATTCCCCTAATTGCAGGGATTGACAAACGATCGTTCGGTTGCGAACATGCGGTGAGCGGAAAATGGACCTCCGCTTCGCTACGCCGGAGATCACGCAGCGGGTGACGCACTCGGACACAGTCGAGGTGAAGAATGGTGAATCGGATGGATGCAGCCGTAGCCCCATGGACGAAGCACTACCCGGCATCTGTGCCTGCCGACCTGACCGGATCGCTCCCGACGATGCTCGATGCGTGGAACGAACACATGGCCGCCCGCCCCCACCACCCCGCGGTGCACTACTTCGATGCCACCTTGTCCTTCGCGGACATCGACCGCGCAGCCGACGCACTGGCTGCCGCTCTGCACCACGACGGGGTGACATCGGGCGAGCGCGTCGCGATCTACCTGCAGAACGATCCGCAGTGGCTGGTGGCACTCCTGGCGGCGTGGAAGCTGCGCGCCGTCCCTGTCGCGGTCAATCCGATGCTGCGGGCCGGGGAGCTTCTCCACATCCTCACGGACTCCGGAGCGACAGCCCTGATCTGCCTCGGCGAGCTCTACGAATCGGTGGTTGCCGACGTACGGCCCCGGACCTCACTGCGCACCGTGGTGACCACCCATCCCCTCGACATGACGCCGAACGCCGTCATGCCCGCGGCGATCGAACCACATGTGCCGCCTCACAGGATCTTCGACGACACATCGGACTGGCAGTCCCTGTCGGCCGAGTATTACGATCACCGCCCGCCGCCCGCGACGCTCGACCCGAGCGATATCGCTTCGCTCACTTACACTTCCGGTACGACAGGGCGTTCCAAGGGCGCGATGAACCTGCACAGCGCGATGGTGCACAGCTCCACGGTGTACACACGTTGGTGGGATCTGCACCCCGAACGCGATGTCGTCATCGGCCTGGCACCGGTATTCCACATCACCGGCCTCGTCGCCGGCTTCGGTGTACACATTCTCAGCGGCGCCCCGCTCGTTCTGATGCATCGTTTCGACGCCGAAACCACGTTGCGGACCATCGAGAATCGGCGGGGAACCTTCATGATCGGCGCGAGCACCGCATTCATCGCACTGACCGACCATCCCCGCCTTCGCGAGGTCGACGTCTCCTCCCTCACCAAGACACCTTCCGGTGGAGCGCCCGTCAGCCAGGCCCTCGTCGATCGGATCCATGCGAAGTCGGGGTGGACCCTGCGCGGGGCATACGGCATGACCGAGACGACCTCTCCGACCCACCTCGGTCCACCGGATATCGACCCGCCGACCGACCCGGAAAGTGGTGCACTGTCCGTCGGAGTTCCCGTTCCCGGCGTGCACGTCCGCATCATCGACCCGGTCGACGGCCGGGACGTGTCCCCGGGCGAGGCAGGTGAGATCGTCGTCGCCGGACCTATGGTCGTCCCGGGCTACTGGCAACTCCCGGAGGAATCCGCCCATGCGATCCGCGACGGATGGCTGCACACCGGCGACCTCGGCAAGGTGACCGAGGACGGATGGTTGTTCGTCGTGGACCGGATCAAAGACCTGATCAACGCGGGTGGATACAAGGTCGTGCCACGCGATGTCGAAGACGTCCTCTACCAGCACCCCGCAGTGCGCGAAGCCTGCGTCGTGGGCGCACCGGACGAGTATCGCGGCGAGACCGTGAAAGCGTTCGTCTCCCTCGTCACCGGTGCGGCAGCAAGCGAGGAGGAACTGATCGCGTTCTGCCGGGACAGGATGGCCGCCTACAAGTATCCGCGGTCCGTTGTCGTTCTCGACGAACTCCCCAAGAACGCCAGTGGCAAACTGCTGCGCCGGGAACTGCGCAATGGGTGAATCGAAGCCCGTACTCCCCGAACGCCGTAACGGACCTACGCGCCCGCAGACAGATGGCGGAACCGGCCGTGCGAACATTCTGGACGCAGCAGTCGAGAACTTCCAGCGCCTCGGCTACCACGGAACCTCCGTGCGGGACATCGCTCGGGATGCGGGCATCACCCCGGCCTCGATCTACCACCATTTCTCGTCCAAGCAGATCATCCTCCAGGAGATCATGGAGAAGGTGCTCGGTGATGTCATCTCTCTGACCAGAGCAGCCGTACTCCGAACCGACGGCACCCCTGGGTCGCAGCTCGAAGCGCTCGTGCGGACCTGGGTACTGTTCCACACGAGCCGACGCGCGGAAGCACTGATCGGCGCGTCGGAGATCCGGAGTCTCGACGAGGTGGGACGTCGCCTGGTGATCACCCTGCGCGACCATCAGGAACAACTGTTCCGCGACGTCGTCGACCGCGGGATCACCGAGGGATCGTTCACCACTCCGTATCCGCGCGAGGCCGCAAGAGCCATCATCAATATGGGCTATTCCATCGCAAGCTGGTACCGCCCCGGTGGTGAGCTCTCCCCCGACGAACTGGCCGATCGTTACGCCGCACTTGCGCTCGGAACGGTCGGCGCAGTCCCCACCGACACACCGCCGACGGACCGCACGCCCGGACGGCCGACTCCGGATCCGACACCGACTGCCGAAAGGCCGAACACATGAGTGTGCCCACGAAGCCGAACGCGACGCAGAACACTCCTCCGCCGTCCGTCTCGACATCCACTCTCGACGGCGGGCGAGTACTTCCGTGGCTTGCCGAGAACGAAACCGCCTCCGTCGGAGATCGACTCACGCCACGGCTGATCGCCGGCGGGCGCTCCAACCCGACCTATGAACTCACCGACGGCACCCGCCGATGGATTCTCCGCCGCCCGCCACTGGGGCATGTCCTGGCCACGGCGCACGACATGGGCCGCGAATACCGGGCTCTCACCGCCCTACACGGCAGTGCCGTTCCGGTCCCCCGCACCGTCGGACTGTGTGAGGACACCACGCTCATCGGCGCTCCCTTCTATGTCATGGAGAAGCTCGAGGGCATCACGCTCCGCACGGCGGAGGACACCGCACGGCTCACTCCCGGACAACGGTCCACATTGGCCGGCGCAATGATCGATACTCTCGTGGCCCTTCACGAGATCGACCCTTCCGAGGTCGGGCTCGGCGACTGGGGACGCCCTGACGGTTATCTCGAACGACAGCTTCGCCGGTGGCAGCGGCAGTGGACCTCGTCCATGACTGCTCCCCGCAGGGAGGTCGACGAGCTGCACTCCCGACTCCGGGCATCGATGCCCGAAAGCCATCATCCCGGAATTGTGCACGGCGACTTCAAGATCGACAATCTGATGGTCGATGCGGTCGACCCCACCCACATCCTGGGTGTCCTGGACTGGGAGATGTCGACGCTCGGAGACACCCTCACCGATCTCGGCATCCTGTGCTCGTTCTGGGATCATGAAGGCGAATTCCACAACCCCATCACGGCGGGTGCCACCGCACTTCCGGGCTTCCCCACCCGTGACGACCTTGTCCACGCCTACGCAAAGGCCCGAGGAATCGACGTATCGGGCATCGATTGGTACCTGGTGTTCGCGGACTTCAAGATCGCGGTCATCCTCGAAGGCATCCATGCCCGGCATCTGCAGGGACACACCGAGGGCGACGGCTTCGACGGCATCGGCGACATGGTCGGCCCGCTGCTCGAGCGCGCTCTGGAACGCGCATCCCGCTCGTCGATTCCGGGCCTGTCCGGCTGATCCGCTCGGCCACACGATCCACCGCGCCCATCGGGCACTCCATCACGAAGGAATCCCATGACTTCTCACCTCAGCGTCCTCGGACCCACGCCGGTCGACCCGGCTGCCCTCGATCTTCGCCCCTCCGACACCGCTCTGGAGCTTCGCGGCAGGCTCGTCGACTTCATGCACAGCCACGTGTTCCCCGCCGAACACGCGTACGAGGAGTACCGGCGGCAGGCCGGACCCGACGACCACACCGTGCCGCCCGTCGTCGAGGAACTCAAGAAGGAGGCCCGCGCGCGTGGGCTGTGGAATCTTTTTCTTCCCGCCGAATCCGGCATCGGGCAACTCGACTACGCCTCACTCGCCGAGGTGACGGGATGGAGTCTGCATCTGGCGCCCGAAGCGACCAACGGTCAGGCACCCGACACCGGGAACATGGAATTGCTCCACCTCTTCGGCACCGATGAACAGAAGAAGCAGTGGCTCGATCCCCTCCTCGACGGGGAGATCCGGTCGGCGTTCTCGATGACCGAGGTGAACGTCGCGAGTTCGGATGCCACCAACATCGAGACCCGTATCGAGCGCGACGGCGACCACTACGTCATCAACGGACGCAAGTGGTGGACCAGCGGTGCCGCCGACCCGCGGTGCACGATTCTGATCGTCATGGGCAAGACCGATCCCAGCGCCCCGCCGCACCGTCAGCAGTCCATGATCCTCGTCCCCGTCGACACCCCCGGCGTCACCGTCGTCCGCGACGTCCCGGTCTTCGGCCGTTACGACCAGCACGGTCACTGCGAGGTCGTCTACGACGACGTCCGTGTCCCCGCCGAGAACCTGCTCGGAGAAGAGGGCGCCGGCTTCGCGGTCGCGCAGGCCCGCCTGGGTCCGGGACGCATCCATCACTGCATGCGCGCCCTCGGTGCCTCGGAACGCGCGCTGGCCTTGATGACGACCCGCGCCCGAGCGCGCGTCGCCTTCGGCAAGCCGCTCGCCGACCAAGGGGTGATCCAACAGCAGATCGCCGAATCCCGCATCGCGCTCGACCAGGCGCGGCTGCTGTGCCAGCTCGCCGCCAAGACGATCGATGAGCACGGCAACAAGGCGGCAGCGCCGTATGTGTCCGCAGCGAAGGTGGCGGTCCCCCGCGTCGCTCTCGAAGTCATCGATCGCGCCATCCAGGTGCACGGTGGCGCAGGGGTCAGCGACGATGTGCCCCTCGCCGCGATGTACGGCTGGCACCGGGCGATGCGGATCTTCGACGGCCCCGACGAAGTGCATGTCCGCACGATCGCCAAGACCGAACTCCGCAGGTACTCGAAGTAACTCGCGCGTCACAGACCTGTCCGACGAAGGAATACACCGTGCCGACCTTGACGACCACCGTCGAAGAACTCGCCGCATCGAGCCGGTACGACTTCGGTTGTACCGATTGGATGACGGTCGAGCAGCAGCGTATCGACACCTTCGCCGACGCCACGGACGACCACCAGTGGATTCACGTCGATCCACACCGAGCGGCCTCCGGTCCGTTCGGGTCCACCATCGCCCACGGATATCTCACCCTGTCACTGATCCCCCGCCTGCTCGACCGGCTACTGACGATCTCCGACCAGGTACGCGGCACGAACTACGGCATCGACCGCGTACGGTTCACGAATCCGGTGCCCGTCGGATCGGAGATCCGTCTGGCAGCGCAATTGACGGATGTATGCGTCCGTGGCGACGGAGGAGTCCGGTACACGATCGCCGTCCGAGTCGACATTCGTGGTGAGGAAAGACCCGCCATGGTGGGAGAGTCGATCTATCTCGCATACGCGGCGTGAGATTCGCGCAGGAACCGGCCATTCCCCACCCGACAACCTGGAGTGAAGCCATGCGAGCTTTCGAACTCGGCGACTACACCGGCCCCGGCGGCCTGACCCTGACACAAGCGGAGACCCCACGTCCCGCCGACAACGAGGTCCTGTTGAAGGTCGAGGCCGTAGGGGTGAACTTCCCCGATCTGCTGATGACGAAGGGGCAGTATCAGCACAAGCCCGCGCTTCCTGTAGTTCCCGGTTGCGAGGTTGCCGGCACGATCGTCGAGGCGCCCGATGGTTCGGGATGGCGGGCCGGCGACCGCGCCGCAGCATTCGTCTGGCAGGGTGGGTTCGCCGAACAAGCAGTGGTGCCGGTGAACTCGCTCGTGCCGATCCCCGATTCGGTGGGTTTCGACACGGCCGCGGCCATGGTCGTGAACTACCACACCGTGCACTTCGCACTGTCACGACGAGGCGGTCTCGCTCCCGGTGAGACAGTGCTCGTCATGGGTGCAGCGGGGGGAATCGGCACGGCCGCAATCCAGGTCGCCAAAGGCTTCGGGGCGAGAGTCGTCGCCGGGGTGTCGGGCGCCCATCGCGCGCACATCGCCGAAGCCGCCGGTGCCGACGAAACCGTTGTCTTGGAAGGGGGATTCGCATCGGTTATCCGCGACAAGACCGGCGGGCGCGGCGTCGACGTAGTGCTCGATCCCGTGGGTGACTGGTTGTTCGACGAAGCCGTCAGGAGCCTCGCTCCCGAAGGTCGTCTGCTCGTCGTGGGCTTCGCCGCAGGTAAGATCCCTGCGCTCAAGGTCAATCGGCTCCTGCTCCGGAACATCAGCGTCGTCGGTGCTGCCTTCGGAGCCTTCCTCGAGGTCGATCCCACTCTGATGAAAGAACAGGCAGAGTCCTTGGATCGAATGATCGCCGCCGGTGTCGTCGCCCCCTACGTGGGTGCCCGATTCGAATTCGAGGATCTGCCCGGCGCCCTCGACCGCCTCGACCGAGGCGAGATCGAAGGCAAGGCCGTCGTGCTCACCGGACAGCAGGTCAGCCCAGGGTCGCCTTGATCTCGTTCTTCAGTACCTTCCCCACCTTCGAGCGGGGCAGGTCGGACCGGACCACGACCTGCTTCGGAGTCTTCACCGAGCCGATGCGGTCCTTGACGAAGGCGGTGATTTCAGCGGGGTCGACCTCGGCTCCGGGGTGCGGTTGGACGACGGCCACCACTCGTTCGCCCCACTTCTCGTCGCGCAGACCGATCACCGCGCAGTCCTGGACGGCCGGATGGGCCAGGATCGCCTGCTCCACTTCGATCGAGTACACGTTGAATCCACCGGTGATGATCATGTCCTTGGCGCGATCGACGATGAACAGCAAACCCGAGTCGTCCAGATATCCGATGTCGCCGGTGTGGTGCCAGCCGAACCGGCTCACCTCCTCGGTGGCGTCGGGGTTCTTGTAGTAACCGGCCATCACGAGGGACGAGCGCACGACGATCTCGCCGCGCTCCCCCGGTGGCAACAGTTCACCGCCCTGACCCATGACCGCAACGGTCACGAGCGGCGTCGGCCGGCCGGCCGACATCAGGATCTCCTCGGCGATCGAACCGTCGGGGCGGCGGTGCTCGTCGGGTGGAAGCACGGAGATCATCATCGGTGCCTCGGTCTGCCCGAAGAGCTGGGCCATCGGCCCGATCCGTTCGAGCGCCTCCGCGAGCCGCGTGGGACTCATCGGCGCGGCCCCGTACCAGAAGCATTGCAGGCTCGACAGATCCGTCGAGTCCAGGTCGGGGTGCGCGAGGACCATGTAGATCAGGGTCGGGGGCAGAAAGGTGTGGGTGACGCGATGCGCCGGCACCAGTTCGAGGAAGCGCCCCACATCGGGGCTGCGCATGATGACGATCTCGCCACCCGTGGCCAGCACGGGAAAGCACAGCACTCCCGCAGCATGCGTCAGCGGCGCGAGCGCGAGATAGACCGGACGCTCGCCTCGACCCGGGAACGGATAGCTCATCAGCGTGAGTGCCGTCATCGTCTCGAGATTCGTACCGGTGAGCATCACGCCTTTCGGTCTGCCCGTGGTACCGCCCGTGCCGACGATCATCGCGAGATCCCCGGGTGCGGACCGGTCGATCGTTTCCCTCGATCCTGCAGCCGCAGAGACGAACTCGCTCCACTTGAACGAACCCTCCGCAGGATCTCCGTCGAGTTGCACCCACGTGTGGATCGCAGGCAGGTCGGGACGGATCCGTTCGACGAGTTCCCGGTACCCAGAAGCATAGAGCAGCACCTCGCAGTCGAACCGGTCGAGCAGTTCCCGGTTCTCGGCCGCCTCGTTACGGGGGTTGATCGGGCACCACACTGCACCGGCCCGACTGATCCCGAACACGCACGCGAAGGCGCGAGGATCGTTGCCGGACAGCACCGCAACCTTGCCGCCCGGACGCACACCGCGCGCGTCCAGCGCCCGCGCGACATCGTCGGCCACCGATTGCACTGTGGCGTACGACCAACTGTCCCCGTCCGTCGTGAAACACGGCCGGTCCGGTCCGAGTGATGCTCCCTTGTCGAGATAGTCGACGATCCGCATCGAACCCTCCTGCGATCAGGTTCGGATCTCAGTAGTCCTGCACCGTGAGAATCGGTTTCGACACCAGACCGAAATTGCGCAGGACACCGAGCAGTTCGTGGTGACCGAAGGCCTGGCAGGCACTCGCGAAACCGACCCGCTTCGGGGGTTGCTGCAACAGCCAGTTCGCGGAGAACGCCTGGAGCAGCCCTGTCTGTTTGTAGTTGCTGTTGCCGTGGACGACGCAGTGCGCCCGGGCGAGCGGGCCGGAGGCGTGCACCGAGTCGAGGGACTTGTTGACCCTCGGATTCTCCCGCGGCGGCATCACATTCATGACCTGACGGGCGGTCGCGGTGAGCGCTTCGTCACGATCCTCCGGCGACATGTCCTTGGTCGCCTCGAGTGCCTGCGCGACGATCTGCGGAACCCCGTGCATCAGGGCGGCATTGAAGACACCACCCTGCGCCTTGACGTTCGCGACACGCGGGTCGCGGCGGAACCACACCGGATGGGAGGTACCGCCCCAGGGCAACGACTGCGCCAGTTCGTGCTGGCCGGGCACGACGAGCGGGACGAGTCCCTGAGCGGGGTCGAACGGGACGTACTCGTTCTGTTCGAGGTAATGCGCGGCCGACGTGGCAGCGTTGACGAGAATCGTCCGCGTGGACGCGATGGTCGGACTGCCACCCCAGAAGACCGCGATGTCGAGCGTGTCGAGTCCCGGTGTCTCCAGGCACAATTGGGCAGCGATCTCACCGACGGTGTACATCTGCGCGGTTCCGGGTGCGAGCAGCAGTCCCGCGGCGGCGAAGTCGGCTCCGTACTTCTCGTCGCACGTGATGAGCCAGTCCTGCTCGCCGGTGGTGTCGGTGTAGTGCGCGCCGGCAGCGAGACAAGCCCGGACGACTTCGTTCCCGAGTGTGGAGAACGGTCCGACGGTGTTCAGGACGACGGCCGCTCCACTGAACAGATCGGTCAGCGACTCGACGGTGTGCTCGACCTGCACCACCTCGAAGTCGGCCGTCTCGATGCCGGGTACGTGCGTACGGAGCGACTCGTCGAGCTTGTCCTTGTCGCGACCCGCGGCGACGAAGGGAATACGGAACTCGCGCAGGTATTCGCAGACGAGTCGCCCGGTGTAACCCGATGCGCCGTAGACGACGACGCGACGTGTGGTCGGTGTGCTCACGGATCTTCCCTCACATTCCCATGCCGCCGTCGACCGGGAGACCGGCACCGGTGACGAATCGTGCCGCGTCGGAAGCGAGGAACACCACGGCGTCCGCGATGTCCTCGACCGTCCCGAGCCGGCCGGACGGGGTCTGCTCGACGACGGCGGCGACCGCGTCGTCGGGTGAACCGAACAGACCGATGGTCGCCATGTCGTTCGCCAGTCCCGCACCCATCGCCGTCGGGACGAGTCCCGGATAGACGCAGTTGACCCGCACTCCGTAACCTAGCTTCCCGCTCTCCATCGCGGCGACCCGCGTGAGACGGTCGACGGCCGACTTGGTGGCCGAGTAGACGGAGATGCCCGGGAACGCGATCGTCGCGGCGACCGAGGCGATGTTGACGATCACACCACCGTTCCCCGCCGCACCGTCCGGACGCATCGCCCGCAGACCGTGTTTGATTCCGAGCGCGGTACCGAGGATGTTCACCTCGAGCATGCGGCGGATGTCGTCGGGCGAGACCTCGGTGATCAGGCCGGTGATCTCGATACCGGCGTTGTTCACCAGGATGTCCAGACCACCGACGGCGGTGATCGTCTCGGTGATCGCCCGTTCCCAGTCGCTCTCGGAGGTGACGTCCAGACGGGTGAAGGCGTGCTTGCGATCTCCATCGGAGGGAAGGTCCGCGGCGATCAGTTCACCGCTGTCCTGGATGTCGGCGACCACGACGCTCGCCCCGGCACCGGCGAGGGCGCGCGCCATTCCTTCGCCGAGGCCCTGTGCCCCTCCTGTGACGAGTGCGCGACGCCCGGTCAGATCGAAAACCGTCATCGGATGGCCTCCTGAAGTGGGTGGTCCGGAGGAGCAGGGAGCGCGTGGGCCGACGGAACGTCCCGTACCGCCTCGGAAGGCGGCCCGAATGAATGTGGTCCCGGTCACAGGATCTGCCAGATCTTGACACCTGTCAAGAGGATGCCGGACGGCCGTCCTGTGCAGGTCGGCCGGTATCGCGAAGCCTGTGGCGCACCTACACTGGCGAACGATGAACCATGCGGCAGCTCCCGCCGACCGATCGCTCCGAAGCCGGCAGAACAGGTACGACGAACGTCGCACCCAGCTCGCCGAGTCCGCCCTGACGACACTCGGCGAACTCGGTTATGCGCGAACGTCCCTGCGGGAGATCGCCCAGAACTCGCCGTTCTCCCACGGTGTCGTGCACTACTACTTCAAGGACAAGACCGACCTGATCCTGCACTGCGTACGCCACTACAAGACGCGGTGCATGACGCGATACGACGAGGTGGTCGACACGGCGACGACCGCCGACGAACTCCGCCGCGGTTTCGCGTGCAAGGTGGCCGAGACCCTACGGGACGAGGCTCCGATGCACCGTCTCTGGTACGACCTGCGCAACCAGTCGATGTTCGATCCTTCGCTGCGCGAGGATGTCTCGGCGATCGACCGGGGATTGCGCGACATGATCGACCGTGTGCTCACGCGCTACGCGGAACTGTCGGGCACGACACCGAGATACGACCCAGACACCGCCTACGCGCTGCTCGACGGCATGTTCGTCGCGGCCCTCGTCACGTATCTCGCCGAACGCGACCGGGCGGCGACCGGAGCCCCGGACTCCGATCCTCCGACGACAGTGCCGGATCGGGTGCGCGACAACCTGTTCGACATTCTGCCCGACTTCGTGAACACGCGGTAGCAGCGGCTCTCGGTCCCTACTTACCGCGCGACAGCACCTTGTCGGCCGCTTCCCAATGGGCGTCGGCGATCCACAACCGCGCGAACGCGTCGACCGCCTCTTCCGGACTCGCGCCGTTCACGACACGCTTGATCGACGCGGAGGACGGATTGGCGAGGGCGCGACCGAGAGTGCGCCACCCTTCGTCGAAGGCCTCCCGCGGGATCACCTTGTCGACGAGGCCGATGCGTTCGGCCTCCTCGGCCCGCAGGATGTCACCGGTGCCGGCGAGCATGAGGGCACGCCCACGCCCGACCAGCGACGCCAGCCGTTCGGCACCGCCCCAAGCGGGCATGAGCGCCAGCGACACCTGGTTGAAGCCGATCTTGATGTCGCCCGCGGCGATACGGATGTCGGCGGCGACGGCCACCTCGGCACCCCCGCCGAGTGCGTGACCGTTGAGCGCGGCCACCACAGGCGCCGGGAAGCCCGCGATCCGGTCGCACACGGCGCGCATCCGCCGGGCCATGTCGGCGGCCTGCCCGTGGGTGCGGAGCTTGGCGAGTTCCTTCAGGTCGCCGCCGGAGACGAAGGCGCGGTCGCCCCCACCACGGATCACCAGGGCACGCGCCTGCGCCTGCTCGGCCTCGTCGAGCACCTTTTCGAGCTGGTCCATCGTCTCGGGGGCGATGGCGTTGCGCGCGTGCGGGCGATCGATGGTGACGACGGCGAGTCCGTCGTCGAGCTCCAGCTCCACCATGGTCTGCTCTCCGAACTGATATTGGAATTCTACTTTTCGGAGAATAACATCTCCACAACCGGCCAAGGCCGGTCTGCACCGGTCGCGCCGCGACGAACGGCGGCGTGACGCCACCCCGGACACTGGAGCTTTCAGATGCGGCAGATCCCCTCCGAACTGGTCGAACGCTACGAGAGCGAAGGGTGGTGGACTCGCGAGACGATCGGCGACATGCTGGCGCGCGGCCTGAAGGCGGCACCCGACACCGAGTTCCGCATCCACTCGACCATCCGACCGTGGTCGGGCACCGTGAGCGAGGTCGAACAGGTCGCGCGGCGCCTCGCAGCCGGCCTGCACCGCCGCGGGGTCGGCCCCGGCGACGTGGTGGCCTTCCAGCTCCCCAACTGGATGGAGGCCGCGGCCGTCTTCTGGGCCTCGTCCTTCCTGGGCGCGACCGTCGTGCCGATCGTCCACTTCTACGGTCCCAAGGAACTCGGGTACATCCTGCGCGAGTCCGCTCCCAAGGTGTTCGTGTGTGCCGAGAAGTTCGGCTACACCGAGTACCGGCCCGAACTGTGCGCCGACGTCCCCGTCGTCGGTGTCGTGGGACGCGACTTCGACGACCTGCTCGACGACGAACCCTTCGAGGGCGTGCTCCCCGTCGACCCCTCGCAGCCGGCACTGCTGGCGTTCACCTCCGGCACCACGAGCGATCCGAAGGGCGTGATCCACACGCACCGGACTCTCGGCTTCGAGACGAGGCAGCTCTCCGAGCGCTATCCCGATGACCGCGGCTCACAGCTCACGGGGGCGCCGGTGGGTCACTTCATCGGCATGGTCAACGCCTTCCTCATCCCGATCCTCGACCACACCCCCATCAACCTGCTCGATGTCTGGGATCCAGCTCGCGCGATCGAACTGATGGAGAGCGACGGCCTCGTGATCGGCGGTGGCGCAACCTATTTCATCACCAGCCTGCTCGACCACCCGAACTTCGATCCGGACCGGCACCTGCAGTACATGAAGTACGCCGGCCTGGGCGGGTCGACCGTGCCCGCCGCGGTCACCCGCCGACTCGACGATCTCGGCATCACGGTGTTCCGCGCGTACGGCAGCACCGAGCACCCGTCGATCACGAGTTCACTCGTCACCGATCCGGTGGACAAGCGCCTGTTCACCGACGGCAATGCATGCCCGGGCGTCGAGATCCGCATCGCTGACGACGGTGAGATCCTCAGCCGCGGACCGGACCTGTGCATGGGATACACGAACCCGGAACTCACGGCCCGCGCGTTCGACGAGGACGGCTGGTACCACACCGGGGACGTCGCGATCGTCGACGCGGACGGCTTCCTCACCATCACCGACCGCAAGGCCGATTTCATCATCCGGGGCGGGGAGAACATCAGCGCCCTCGAGGTCGAGGAGGTCCTGCTGACGCTGCCCGCGGTAGCTGAGGCAGCCGTGGTGTCGGCGCCGGACGAACGTCTCGGTGAACACGCCGCCGCGGTCCTGCGCCTGCGTCCCGGGCACCCGATGCCGACGCTCGAGGAAGTGCGCGCGCACTTCCTGCAGGCGGGCATCGCCAAGCAGAAGTGGCCCGAGGAACTGCACCGCGTCGACGACTTCCCGCGTACAGCCAGCGGCAAGATCCAGAAGTTCCGCGTGCGCCAGGATATTGCGACCGCCCAACTATGAGAATAGTATTCTCACAACAGGAGAAGGAGGATTCGATGCCCGCGAAAGAATTGCCGTACCCGTTGTTCGATGCGGACAACCACCTGTACGAGACCGAGGAAGCTCTCACCAAGTTCCTCCCGGACAAGTACAAGGGTGCTATCAAGTACGTGCAGGTCGACGGCCGCACGAAGATCGCGATCCGTGGCCAGATCAGTGAGTACATCCCAAACCCGACCTTCGAGGTCGTCGCCCGCCCGGGCGCGATGGAGGACTACTTCAAGAACGGCAATCCCGAGGGCAAGAGCAAGCGGGAGATCTTCGGAAAGCCGATGAAGTCGATCCCGGCCTTCCGTGATCCCGCCGCGCGCCTCGAGCTCATGGACGAGCTCCAGATCGACCGCACGCTGATGTTCCCGACGCTGGCCAGCCTCGTCGAGGAGCGCATGCGCGACAACCCCGAGCTGATCCACGCCGTCGTCCACTCGCTCAACCAGTGGCTGTACGAAACCTGGGGATTCAACTACAAGGACCGCATCTTCACCGTTCCCGTCATCAGCCTTCCCATCGTCGAGAAGGCGATCGAGGAGCTGGAGTGGTGCGTCGAGCGCGGTGCGAAGGCCATCCTCGTGCGCCCGGCACCGGTCCCCGGCTACAAAGGGCCGCGCTCGTTCGCGCTCCCCGAGTTCGACCCGTTCTGGAAGCGTGTCGTCGAGCTGGACGTGCTGGTCACCCAGCACTCCTCGGACAGCGGCTACGCGCGGTACAACCAGGACTGGGAAGGCTCCTCCGACGAGATGCTCCCGTTCGTCACCAACGCCTTCCGCATGGTCAGCGAGTGGCGCCCCATCCAGGACGCGGTGGCGTCATGGGTATGCCACGGAGCTCTCTTCCGT
Source organism: Rhodococcus sp. C26F (assembly GCF_053345925.1). Taxonomy (NCBI): domain Bacteria; kingdom Bacillati; phylum Actinomycetota; class Actinomycetes; order Mycobacteriales; family Nocardiaceae; genus Rhodococcus; species Rhodococcus sp. C26F. The sequence continues at coordinate 10,814 of NZ_JBKFBA010000010.1, read as the reverse complement.
TTCCCGGAACTGCGGATCGCCGTGATCGAGAACGGCGCGTCCTGGCTCCCGCACGTCCTCCAGACCCTCACCGACGTCTACAAGAAGGCGCCCGAGGGCTTCGGCATGCAGGACCCGGTCGCCGCCATCAAGAAGAGCATCCACGTCAGTCCCTTCTGGGAAGAGGATTTCAGCAAGCTCACCGCCCTCATCGGCGCCGAGCGCGTGCTGTTCGGTTCCGACTACCCGCACCCCGAGGGCCTGGCCGAGCCGACCACCTACATCCAGCACATCCAGCACCTGCCCTTCGAGGACCAGAAGCTGGTCATGGGCGGCAACCTCGCGAGGCTCCTGAAGGTATGAGCCGGCGGACCATCCCCGAGATGGTCCTCAGCGCCGGCGANGCTTCGGTGATGCCGAAGCGGTCGTCGACGGGGACCTCCGGATCTCCTTCACCGATCTCACCGATCGAATCCGCCGCGCCGCCGGGGCATTCGCCGACGCAGGTGTCGGCAAGGGTGATCGGGTGGCGATCTGGGCCCCCAACTCCGCCGCGTGGATCGTCGCGGCATTCGGTCTGCTCACCGCGGGTGGTGTGCTCGTCCCGGTGAACACCCGCTACCGCAAGGACGAAGCGGGCGACATCATCCGGCGCAGCGGAGCGAAGCTGACCCTCGTGCAGGACGGCTTCCTCGACCAGGAGTACGCGGTGCCGGCCGGTGTCCACCGGATCGACATCGCATCCGGTTTCCTCGACAGTGGAAGGCCTTTCGTCCGCGAGGTGGCCGGCGAGGACATCGCCGACATCATGTACACCTCGGGCACCACCGGACGCCCCAAGGGCGTGATGATGAACCATCTGCAGACCCTCCGGATGTTCTCCGAGTGGTGCGATCTGGCCGATCTGCGACGCGGCGACCGCTATCTGCTCGTCAACCCGTTCTTCCACATGTTCGGCTACAAGGCCGGTCTCGTCGCGTCGTTCATCCGCGGCGCCACGATGATTCCCGTCCCGGTCTTCGAGACGGACACCGTCCTCGACCTGATCGAGCGGGAACATGTGACCATGCTGCCCGGACCACCCACGCTCTATCACTCGCTCCTCGCAGCGCAGCAGGACCGGACCCACGACCTGTCGTCGCTGCGCGCGGCCGTGACCGGATCGGCCGACATCCCGGTCGATCTGATCCGCCGGATCCGAAACGAACTGCCCTTCGAGACGATCATGACGGGATACGGCCTGAGCGAGGCCGGCACCGCCACGGCCTCCCGCCGCGGCGACACCTTCGAACAGATCGCCGCGACCGTCGGAAAACCCTGCGACGGCGTGGAAGTGAGCATCGCCACCGACAGCGAGGTACTCATCCGCGGATACAACGTGATGCAGGGCTATCTCGACGATCCGGAGGCCACCGCCGCAACCGTCGACTCCGAAGGATGGCTCCACACGGGCGATCTCGGCGAGATCGACGCAGACGGTCACCTCCGAATCATCGGCCGCAAGAAGGACATGTTCGTCGTCGGCGGCTTCAACGCCTATCCCGCCGAGATCGAAGGATTCCTGCTCGAACACCCGGCCGTCGACCAGGTGGCCGTGATCGGGACCCCCGACGAACGGCTCGGACAGGTGGGCAAGGCGTTCGTCGTCTCGTCCGATCCCGTCCCCGCCGAGGACCTGATCGCCTGGAGCCGCGCACGCATGGCGGGATTCAAGGTCCCGCGTGTCGTCGAGTACATCGACGCGCTCCCCCTCAACGCGACCGGCAAGGTCGTCAAAGAACTACTCCGTTGACACATCCCCCTCAGACAGGAGTTCCGGCATGTCGGACGAAGCTGCGATGATCGCTTTCGCCGTGAAGTGGCGGCACTGGAACGGTGGACCCGACGAGGACATCTGGGTCACCTTCGGGATCACCCCCGAGAACTACTTCCACCGCCTCCGCGGCCTGCTGACCAAGCATCGGTGGAACCAGTTGGAACCACACATCCTCGAGCAACTCGTGCGCATCTGCGACGAGCGGCTCGACACCGTCGACATCGCCGCCGCGGCAGGCCGGCGTGATCGGGCACGGTACGCCTCGTCGGCGCATCCCCTCAGCAAACTGTCCGCCTGACCACGGCTTCGAGGAACTTCACGGGAATCGGTTTCGTCCTCCCTCGACTCGGGTATCCGCCGAGGCACCGAGCTCGATCGGAGGGGGCAATCGTGGAGAACGGTTCCGTCGACCCGACACCGGACGCTCACGAAGAGCAGCCGGAGACGGTACGGCGCGCCATCGGCGCGTCGGCCATGGGTAATTTCACCGAGTGGTTCGACTACGGCGTCTATGCCTACACGGCCACCTACATCGCCGATTCGTTCTTCCCCGGCGATCTCGAATCCGCGACACTGCTCACGCTGGGTGTCTTCGCGGTCTCCTTCATCATGCGGCCGCTGGGCGGTTTCGTGTGGGGTCCGCTCGGCGACCGGCTGGGTCGTCGTCAGATCCTGGCACTCACCATCCTGCTGATGGGTGGTTCGACGGTTCTGCTCGGCGCTGTCCCCTCGTACGAATCGATCGGGTTCTGGGCGCCCCTGCTGCTCGTGCTGTTGCGCATGATCCAGGGCTTCTCCACCGGCGGTGAGTACGGTGGCGCGGCGACCTTCATGGCCGAGTACTCCCCCGACCGCAAGCGTGGTTTCTACGGCAGCTTCCTCGAGTTCGGCACGCTGGGCGGTTTCTCCGCCGGTGCGTTCCTCGTCCTGATGATCGATCTGCTGTCCACCGACGCCTTCATGGCGACCTGGGGCTGGCGACTGCCGTTCTTCGTCGCCGGCCCGCTCGCCCTGGTGGGCCTCTACCTCCGTTCGAAACTCGACGAGACACCGGTCTTCAAGGAACTCGAGGAGGCGCACCAGGAGGAGGCCAGCGTCGGCGCCGAGTTCAAGGACCTGATCACCCGGTACTGGCGGCCGATCGTCAAGATGATGGGTCTGGTCATCGCGCTGAACGTCTGCAACTACACGTTGCTGAGCTACATGCCGACCTATCTCGAGGATCGGATCGGTCTGACGACCACCTCGGCACTGATCCTGGTGTTGATCGGTCAGCTCGCGATGATGGCGGTCATCCCGTTCTCCGGGGCGTTGTCGGACCGGATCGGGCGCAAGCCCCTCTGGGCGGCGTCGCTGGCAGGTCTGTTCGTTCTCGCCGTGCCGATGTACATGTTGATGTCGATGGGCTTCGGCTGGGCCATCCTGGGCTTCACCGTGCTCGGCCTGCTGTACGTGATGCAGCTGTCGACGATCTCGGCGACCTTCCCCGCGATGTTCCCCACTCAGGTCAGGTTCGCCGGGTTCGCCATCTCGTACAACGTGTCCACCTCGATCTTCGGCGGTACGGCTCCCGCGATCAACGAATGGCTCGTCGAGCGGACGGGCAACGCCCTCATGCCCGCCTTCTACATGATGGGCGCATGCGCGGTCGGCCTCGTCGCCCTCTACTTCGTGGCGGAGACCGCGGGTGCATCGCTGCGTGGACGCGGCATCCCGGGTATCGACAACGAAGCACACCCCACCGCTCTCTCCCATCACTGACGCTCTCCCGCCTCCCGACCGGGTGCGGGTCACGGCCGGGAGGCGGTTGTCGCAGGTTCCGTATCGGTCCGGTCCTCGGGCCGGACACGTCGGACGGCCAGGGTCACGGCGGCGGCCAGCAGTGCGGACACCGCCCCGATCAACATGCCGGTGAGGAGTCCTCCTTCGGACGGGATCGACGTTCCCCGGAAGGCGACGGTCGTCTGCGCCAGCACGACCCCCGCGACCGCGGCCGACGCCGTGCCTCCGACCGAACGCAGCAGGGTGTTGACGCTGTTGGCCGACGAGATCTGCGTCGGCGGCACCGCCCCCATGATCAATGTGGGGATGGCCCCGTACGCCAGTCCGATCCCCGCCGCGACGCAGCAGGTGAGCGCCATGAGACCCCACGGCGATCGCATGAGGAGTCCCGTGGAGGCATAGGCCGCGGCGATCATCAGGCAGCCCGCGAACAGGGTCGTGCGGGGGCCACGCAGGGTCGTCAGCCGTGCCCCCAGCGGGGAGATCGCCATCATCAGCAGACCGGCCGGTGCGCACCACAGCCCCATGGCCACCATCGACTGTCCCAGTCCGTATCCGGTCTCCGTGGGCAGCATGAGGATCTGGGGAACGAGCAGCGCCTGGAAGTACATCGAGAAACCGATCAGAGTCGCGACGATGTTGGTGACAAGGACCCGGTTCCCCTTCGAGACCCGGAGATCGACGAGCGGTGCCGGCGTCCTCAGTTCCCTCCGGCCCCACACCACGAACGCGACGATCGAGACCGCGAACAGGATCGGGATCGTCGCACCCGTCCAGCCCCAGTCGCCGCCCTTGGATATCGCCAGCAACCCGGCGACCAGCGCGACCGAGAGCCCGAGGGTGCCGACGAGGTCGAATCGACCCGCCTCCGCCGGCACCGGGGTGTCCCGCACCAGCCACGCGATGAGCACCGCGACGAGCACACCGGCGAGACCTGCTCCCCAGAACAGCATCCGCCAGTTCGTGTACTGGACGACGGCTGCTGCGAGCGGCAGGCCGAGTGCTCCCCCGATCCCCAGGGACGAACTCATCAGGGCGATGGCCGAGCCGAGACGCGCCGGTGGCACGAGGGAACGCAACGCACTGATGCCGAGGGGCACGATCCCGAAGCCCGCGCCCTGGAGGGCACGGCCGACGAGCATGGGTGCCAGGGACGACGACAGTGCACACAGGAACGACCCGACGATGAGCGGGATCGTGCATACCAGCAGCATCCGGCGCGCGCCGTACATGTCGCCCAGGCGTCCCGTCACGGGTGTCGCGACGGCACCCGCGAGCAGGGTCACCGTCACCACCCAGGACGCATTGGACGGGCTGGTTCCGAGCAGGGCGGGCAGTTCACCGAGCAGCGGGATGACGAGGGTCGACATCACCGTGGTGACGATGCCCGCGAAGACCAGTACCCGGATCGTGCGGCCCTTCGGTCGGTCAGGCGTCCGCACCGACGGCGGCGGGTTCGGGAAGATCGCGTCCGGTCACGGACGGCAGCGGGAAATGGCAGGCCGCGTACTGGCCCGGACGGACCTCACGCATCTCGGGTTCCTCTTCGGCACACCGGTCCTGGGCCATCGGGCAGCGGGTGCGGAACCGGCAACCCGTGGGAGGCGCGAGCGGCGACGGCACGTCACCGGCCAGGGGCGGTCCGGCGAAACCCTTCTCCGGGTCGGTCAGCGGCACCGAATCGAGCAGCGCGCGCGTGTAGGGATGCGCCGGGTCGTCGTACATCTCGATGGAGTCACCGAATTCGCAGACCTTGCCCAGGTACATGACCATGACCTTGTCGCTCACCGTGCGCACCACACCGAGATCGTGGGCGATGAACACGACGGTGAGGTCGAACTCCGCCTTGAGTTCCTCGATCAGGTTGAGGATCTGCGCCTGCACCGACACGTCGAGCGCCGAGACCGGCTCGTCGCAGATGAGCAGCCGGGGATTCAGGGCGAGCGCTCGCGCGATGGCGACGCGCTGCGCCTGGCCACCCGAGAGCTGGCGGGGCAGCATGTCGGCGAAACGCTCGCCGGGCAGACCGACCTGTTCGAGGACCGACACCGATGTCGACGCCCGTTCCTTCGCAGGTGTTTTCGCGACCGTCAGGCCCTCGACGACGATGTCGGCGACCGACCGGCGCGGATTGAGCGAGGCGACCGGGTCCTGGAAGATCATCTGCATGTCGCGCCGGAGGGAACGCATGCGCTTCTCACTCGCCTCCTCGATCCACTCGTCACCGAACCGGATACGGCCGGAGGTGATTCGATCCAGGCGCAGTACCGCACGACCGGTGGTCGACTTGCCGCACCCGGATTCGCCGACGATGCCGAGAGTTTCGCCGGGCAGGATGTCGAAGCTGATCTTCGAGACCGCCTGCACCGTGCCGTTGTCGGTGGGGTACTCGACGACCAGGTCCTGCACGCTGAGCAGGGCCTCGTCGCCCCGCAGATGAGTGGCACCACTACCGGCCATGGGATTCACCTCCGGAAACGGCCCCGACCGGAACGGTCACCGGGCTCAGACACGCAACGTGATGATCGACGCCCACCGACTCGAGCGGGGGCGGTGTGGTGTGGCATTCGTCCGACGCGTGGTTGCAGCGCGGCGCGAACCGGCAACCGTCCGGTGGCGACGTCGGGTCGGGTAGCGACCCACTGATCACCCGCAGCGGTGCGTGCCGCACGTGGTCGATCGTCGGAGTCGCCCCGAGCAGTGCGTGGGTGTAGCGGTGCATCGGCTGCTCGAACACCTCACGGGTGGAACCGACCTCCGCGAGCCGTCCGGCGTACATCACCGACACCCGGTCGGTGCGACCTGCGACCACCGCGAGGTCGTGACTGATGAGCATCATCGACATGCCCCGGTCGCGCTGGACGCGCCGCAGCAGGTCGAGGATCTGACGCTGGATCGTCACGTCCAGGGCGGTGGTCGGCTCGTCGGCGATGAGCAGATCCGGTTCGCACGCCAACGCGATCGCGATCATCACGCGCTGGCGCATGCCACCGGACATCTCGTGGGGATAATTGCGGAGGCGCCGTTCCGGGTCGGGGACGCCCACCTCCTCGAGGAGCTTCAGCGCCCGCGTGTGTGCCTCGGACCTGCTGACGCCGAGGTGCTTGCGCATCCCCTCGGTGAGCTGCCGCTCGACCCGGACGACCGGGTTGAGCGAACGACCCGGATCCTGGAAGACCATCGCGATCTGCTTGCCCCAGATCTCACGCTTCTCCTTCTGGGTCAGGCCCAGCAGGTCGCGGCCCTGGAAGGTCACCGATCCGGATCGTCCCGAGCGGGGCGGCATGAGCCCCATGATGGCCCGGGCCATCACCGACTTTCCGGAGCCCGACTCGCCGACGATACCCAGCGCCTGTCCGGAGTCCAGATCGAGCGACACGTCGTCCACTGCACGGACGGTGCCTCGCGGCGTGCCGATATAGGCACGGAGATTTCTCACTTCGAGAATCGGCTGAGTGGTCACGGCGAGCCGGCCCCTTCCGTCTTGTCGGCTGTATCGGCTAGTTGTCGCTGAGCCAGAACTCGGCCGGGATCGGCGATCCGAGGGTGTAGAGCTGCACGCCCTGCAGATCCTTCGAGTAGGCGACCGAGGGGGTGGCCCGGACATACCACAGACCCACCACCTGATCGGCGAGGCGCTGCTGGACGACGTCGTACCCTTCCTTGCGTTCCTCGACGGTCGCGCCGAACCGGCCACGTTCGAGAGCTGCGTCGAGCTCGGGATCGTTGACACCGGTGAAGTTGCCGGTGGACGTGGAGTCGAACGCGATCGACAGCGGGAAGTCGGGGTCCTGCGTGATGGACGACGAGATGACCATGTCGAAGTCACGCGCGCCGTTCCGTGCCGTGAGCGTCGGGAAGTCGAGCACCTCGACCTTCATGTCCACATTGTCGAAAGCGGCCAGCTGAGCCTGGATCGCCTCACCGAGCGAACGGCTCTCGGCGGTGGGGTACGACAGGTAGGTGAACGAGACGGGCTTGCCTTCGGCTGCGAGTTCGTCGAACAGCTTCTGAGCTTCCTCGGCATTCGTCTCCGAGAGCTTGATGTCGGAGTAGTACGGCGAGCTCTCCGGGAACAGCGTATGGGGTACCTCGCCCTCACCGTTGTAGACCACGGTGTTCAGCGCATCGAGGTCGACCGCGAGCGACACCGCGCGGCGTGCGCGCTCGTCGTCGAAGGGAGCCCTGCGGAAGTTCATCGCGGCGAACTGTCCACCGCCGGTCGATGTCACCTGGGTGGCAAGGCCCGCAGATTCGGCACGCTCGAGGCTGGTCCAGCTCGACTCCAGCGACAGGTCGGCTGCACCGGTCGTCGCGGCGTTGAGTCGCTGGTTGTAGTCGGCGACCGTCCGGATCGTAAGGCGGTCGAGGTAGGGCTTCGGCGCGTCCCAGTAGGACTCGTTCTTCTCGAGTTCGACCGAATCCTGACGGGTCCAGCTGACGAGGGTGAACGGTCCTGCGCCGATCGGGTTCTCGTCGAACGCCTGCTGCCCCTGCTCGAGCGCGGCCGGCGATGCGATCCAGTTCAGTGCACCGGCCACGATGGCCTGAGCGAACTGCGGGTTGGGCTCGACCATCGTCACGCGCAGGGTGGTCGGGTCGACGACCTCGGTGGACTCGATCTGGACGGCCTGACGGATCGTCGTCGAGGCGAGCGCGGGATCCTTCAGACGGTCCCAGTTGAACTTCACCGCGGCGGCGTCGAGCGGTGTGCCGTCGCTGAACTTCAGGTCCGGTCGCAGCGCGAGCGTGAACGTCTTCCCGTTGTCCTCGGTCGAGAAGTCCGTCGCCATACGGTATTCGACGTCGAAGGTGTCGTTGTCCGTGATCATCAGCTCGCCGTAGAGAGCGTTGCCCAGCACCGGCTGATGGGCCCACGTGTTCGACAGCGCGGCCGGATCGAGGGAGCGCGGTTCACCGGACTGGAGGACGGTCGCGGCACCACCGGCCACGGGATCGCCGACCACCGCGGCGTCCTGGGCCGAGGCGGTGTCGGAACCGCCCGATCCGCAGGCCCCCAGGACCAGTACGGCGGAACAGGCCACGGCGACCGCCGCGAACATTCTTCTACGTCGAATCATGGTCGACCTTTCATCGGGAAGTTCTGAGTACGAGCGCTTTCGGGGCGTTCAGTCGTGCAGGGTGCGGTCGTACTTGGTACGGAGGTGGTCGCCGACCTGATTGAGGGCGAACACCGTGAAGAAGATGACGAGCGCCGGAACGAACACCAGGTGCGGCGACGTGGCGATGGCGTCCTTGCCGTCGTTGATCATTCCGCCCCAGCTGGGCTGCGGCGGCGGGATCCCCAGGCCGAGGAAGCTCAACGATCCCTCCGCGACGATGAGCGCCGCGATCACGATGGGCATGTACGACGCGAGGGGCGCGAGGACGTTGGGCATGATCTCCCGGAACAGGATCCGCCCGCTGCCGGCACCCATGTTCTTCGCGGCCCTGACGAATTCACGCGATGACCAGGCGAGGGTGTTCGCACGCGACAGCCGGATGAACGACGGGATCGCCAGCAGACCCAGCCCGAAGAGGATGGTCCGCACGCTCGGAGTGAGGATCGAGGCGAGGGCCAGGAGCAGGATCAGCGGCGGGAAGGCGAGCATCGCGTCGGCCAGCAGCGAGATCACGGCGTCGACGCGCTTGCCGAAGTAGCCGGCGATCATGCCGAAGAACGATCCGATCAGGAAGCCGACGAGACCGGCGACGGCGCCGATGACGAGGGAGACCTGGGCACCGTAGACGACGCGGGACAGGATCGACCTGCCGAGGGTGTCGGTTCCCAGGAGAGTGTCGAGGGAGTCGAGGTTCGGAGGCGTCCGCGGTGGCCCGACCGGAACGCTGTACGGCGCCAGCGGAAGCACGCTTGCGAAGATCGCGGCACCGATGATGAGCACCAGCCACGCGATCGACAGGTAGACCAGCACCGAGCGGGTCTTCTTGGCCGCGGGTACCTTCGGCAGATCCTGGGCGGCCGACTCGACCCTCTGTGCGTCGTCCTTCTTCTCGAGCGCGACCTGCGTCATGCTCCGACCACCTTCCTGACCCGCGGGTCGATGACTTGGTAGCTGAGGTCGACGAGGGTGTTGATGCCCACGTAGACGACGGCGATGAAGACCACGACGCCCTGCACCATGATCACGTCGCGGGAGGTGATCGAGGAGGCGACGAGCTGACCCAGACCCGGGAGGCCGAACAGGGTCTCGACGATCACCGTGCCACCGATGAGACGGCCGAGGTTGATACCGGCGACGGTGATGAGGGAGAACGACGAGGGCCGCAGTGCGTGCCGGAACATCACGTACCAGGAGGACATTCCCTTGGCCCGGGCCGCAGCGATGAAATCCTCGCGCAGCGTGCCGATGAGGTCGGTACGGAGCAGGCGGTGGAAGGCTGCGATCTCGGTGAGGGCGATGGCGAGCGCCGGGAGCATCGCGCTGCGCAGATTGTCGCCGAGACCTTCGCCGATACGGGACCAGCCCATCACCGGGAAGATCTGGAGCTTGATCGCGAGGAAATAGATCAGGACGGGGCCGGCGATGAAGGCGGGCACCGAGAGGAAGACGGCCGACAGGGCGTTCATGCCGCGGTCGACGGTGCTACCCGGGCGGGATGCGGAGATCACCCCCATGACGAGTGCGACCACCAGTGCGATCAGCAGACCCATCGCGGCGAGCTGCAGCGTGACCGGCAGTCGTTCTGCGATCGCCTCGCTCACGGATTGACCCGTCAACGGCGAGGTTCCGAGATCGCCGCGAACCGCGTCGGACAGCCACCCGAAGTACTGGCTCCAGAAAGGAGCGTCGAGGCCGAGCTTGGCGTTCAGTTCGGCGACCGCCTGGGGAGTTGCGTTCTCCCCCAGGATGACCTGGGCGACGGAGCCGGGCGCGAGACCGAGCAGGCCGACGACCGCGATGGTCACCAGCAGGACCACCAGCAGGCTGCGGCCCACCTTTTTCGAAACTGTGAGAAACATCCGACTCAACTTTCGTCGTACTACCGAGGCCGTGGATCACGGCGACGCAGAACACGAGCAGAGTGCACTACCTGTGATGCCCCACACATTAGAGCCTGTCCGCGGCCGCGGCAATATGGATTACAGAAAAGACGAATGGAATTTCTAATTATACAGAACGGCAATCTTGCAGTGCTGCAAGATATTCGAGATATGGGACGGAAAGGTGCGCCGGGCGGGCTCGTATGCACGGCGAGGACCCGTGCACCGAACAGG